>DAOUCW010000231.1:0-3965 GCA_034431695.1 Anaerolineae bacterium
GTATAATTCCTGGCGGAGGGGGATATGGCCCAGAGGGACGGCCGCCAGCGTTACCTGCACAGCGCCGATGTATCGGCCCGGGAAACCATCGGGCGATGGCTCCGCCCGGAAGTTAGGCACGCTCAGGTTTCCATTTCCAGCTCGCTTAGAGCGAACGGCAGGGAGAATGGGTGGCCCGTCCGTCGGATATCCCCCGCTTCAATCGGCAAAGGCTTTTGAGGAAGCGCTGCCATGGGCAAGCTCCTGGCTATAGACATAGGGAATACCAGCATAAATCTCGGCCTCTGGGAGGGGGAAAGCCTCGCCTCTCACTGGTGCATTTCCACCCAGCACCAGCGCACCCCGGACGAATACGCCGTCTTAATCCTGTCCCTCTTCTCTCAGGCTCACTTCTCCCCCGACGAGGTGGAGGGAGTGGTCATCTCCAGCGTGGTCCCGCCCCTCACTTCAACCTTTGAGGAGATAAGCCAGCGCTATTTCGGCGTCGCCCCCTTGGTGGTGCGGGCCGGGGTCAGGACGGGGGTTCGCATCCGCTACGATAGCCCCAGGGAAGTGGGAGCCGACAGGGTTGCCAATGCGGTGGCCGTCTTCCGGCTCTACGGTGGACCGGCCTGCGTGGTGGATTTCAGCACTGCCACCATTTTTGACGCCATATCCCGGGAGGGAGATTACCTGGGAGGCGCCATCGCCCCGGGGATCGCCATAGCCGCCGAAGCCCTCTTCCTCCATGCTGCCAGGCTCCCAAAAGTTGAGCTGGAGCGCCCCCCGAAGGCCATAGGGACGAACACGGTCCACGGCATTCAGTCGGGCCTGATTTTCGGCTACGCAGGCCTCGTGGAGGGGATGGTCGCCCGCTTCCGGGAAGAGCTCGGCCCCGAGATGAAAGTCATCGCCACCGGCCCCTACGCCCACCTCATCGCCAGGGAGACCAGGGTCATCCATACGGTGGACCCCTGGCTTGCCCTGAAGGGTCTGCGCATCATTTACGAGTTGAACCGGAAATGAAGCGCTGGCTTCTCCTGGTTTCCCTCATCCTGATGACGGCTTCGGGGACCTGCATGGCCTGGCTCCTCCCGGGCTTGCCGGAGCCTTCCCTGCCTCCGGACCCCCCAGGCCTCCAGACCGTCAGGTTCTACGACCGGAAGGGCCGGTTGCTTTACGAGGCCCCCGGACCCGAGAGCGGAAAGCATTCTCCGCTGCCCCTTGAGGAAATACCGCTGTTCATCCGCCAGGCTACCATAGCCACGGAGGACGCCTCCTTCTACTCCAATCCCGGCTTCGATCCAAAAGGGGTCCTGAGGGCCACGATCGCCAACATCAGGGGGCGGGAGATAATCATGGGGGGAAGCACCATAACCCAGCAGGTGGTCCGCAACTTCCTCCTTCCCCCTGAGGAGAGGAGCGAGAAGACCCTCCGGCGCAAGCTCCGGGAGGTAATCCTGGCCTGGCTCCTGACCAGGCGCTACTCCAAGGATGAGATCCTGGCTTACTACCTCAACCACACTTACTACGGCAACTTCGCTTACGGAATACAGGCCGCCGCCGAGGCCTATTTCGGCAAGAAAGTCGGGGAGCTCTCCCTGGCGGAAGGGGCTCTGCTGGCAGGTCTTCCCCAGTGCCCTTCGGCCTGCAACCCGCTCCAGAACCCCGATGGGGCGAAGGCCAGGCTCAGGGTTGTCCTGGACCTTATGGTGAAGAACCGCTACATCACCGAAGAAGAGGCCAGGCTCGCCCTCAGCGAGAACATCCGGTTCGCCCCGGCGCCCTTTCCGATCCAGGCCCCCCACTTCGTCTTCTTCGCTCAGGAAGAGCTCAGGCACCTCCCGATCCAGCCCCGGAGCGGGGTCCTCCACGTCCACACCACCCTTGATCTGGACCTGCAGAGGGAGGCGGAGGAGATAATCGGGAGACACTTAGAGAGGCTCGCGCAGGACAGGCCCCCTCACAACGTCGGGAACGCTGCCCTCGTGGCCCTCAATCCCTTCACGGGGGAGATCCTGGCGATGGTGGGCAGCCCCGATTTCTTCGATCCGTCCATAAGCGGCGCGGTGAACATGGCCCTCGTGCCCCGTCAGCCTGGCTCGGCTTTCAAACCCTTCACCTACGCGGTGGCCCTCTCTAAGGGCTACACCCCCGCCACCATGCTCCTTGACGTTCCCACCACTTTCCTCACCTCCGAGGGCAAACCCTACACCCCCGTGAACTACGATCGCCTTTACCACGGTCCTGTTTCCCTCAGGGAAGCCCTCGGCTCATCCCTGAACGTCCCTGCTGTCAGGGTTCTCAGCGAGGTGGGGGTGGAGGAAGTCCTCAGGCTGGCGAAGGACCTGGGAATAACCACCCTCAGGGATGCGGAACGCTACGGCTTATCCCTCACCCTCGGCGGGGGAGAAGTTCCCCTGTTAGAGTTAACCGCCGCCTACGGTGCCTTCGCCAACGGTGGCTTCAGGGTTGAGCCCATCGCTATCCTCAAGGTGGAGGATTCCAGGGGCCAGATCCTGTGGGAGGCGAAGCCGCGCCTCGGCCCCCGGGTTCTGGACGAGAGGGTGGCTTACCTCATCACCCACATCCTCTCGGACGACGAGGCCAGGGCCATTGGCTTCGGGAGGGGCAGCGTGCTCAACCTGAGCCGACCGGCCGCCGCTAAAACCGGCACCACAACCGACTGGCGCGACAACTGGACCGTCGGCTACACTCCGGAGCTGGTGACGGGGGTATGGGTTGGGAATGCGGACCACTCGCCCATGCACGATGTCACCGGGATAACGGGCGCTGCCCCCATCTGGCACGACTTCATGGAGAGGGCCCATCGGGGGCTTCCTCCCCGGGAATTTCCGAGGCCTCCGGGGATCGTTGAGGTGGAGGTGTGCTCCCTTTCGGGCAAACTCCCGAACCCCAGTTGTCCTCACCGCCGCAGGGAGCTCTTCATCCGCGGCACTGAGCCCACCGAGCTCTGCTCGCTCCACCGCCTCGTTAAGATTGACGCAGCGACCGGCCTGCCGGCCTCGCAATCCACCCCGCCGGAAAGGGTGGTGGAAAGGGTGATAACTTTCTTTCCCCCCGAGGCCCAGGCCTGGGCGAGGGAACAGGGCTTTCCCATCTTCCCCCAGGAGCTTGAGGATGAAGAGCCCATCCTCATCGTGAGCCCTCGGCCCAACACCCGCTACCGCCTTGTCAGCTCCGTGCCCCTGGAGGAGCAGAGGGCCGAGATCCTGGTGGAGACGGCTTTAGCTGTGGAGAGAGTGGAGGTAATCATTGACGGGGTGAAGGTGGCTTCTCTGGAGAGGCCACCATACCGCTTCCTCTGGCCGCTCAGGGGAGGGAAACACACCCTTCTCGCCCTGGCGTATCACCAGGGGAAAACCATCCGGAGCCGGGAAATAACCTTTGAGGTTATCCCACCACCTCCTCAAACACCCTGAGGAAATTGCCTCCCATTATTTTCTCCACCTGATCCTCGCTGTAACCCCTTTTTAGAAGGCCTTCGGCTATGCGGGGGAAGCAGGTGGCATCCTCAAGGCCTTTCGGAGGGGGGTCGGTGAAGCCGTCAAAATCGGAGCCGAGGCCAACACAGTCAATCCCACCGACCCTCACCAGATACTCTATGTGGTCCAGCACATCGTCAATGGTGGCCTTTTCGGGCCTGGGGGAGAGGAAGCGCGGCACGAAGTTGACCCCTATGACCCCGCCCTTTTCAGCAATGGCCTTTATCTGGGCATCGGTCAGGTTGCGGTGGTGGGGGCAGAGGGCATAGGCGTTGGAGTGGGAGGCTACCACGGGGTGCTTGCTCAGTTTCAGGACCTGGGCAACGCCCTTGGGGGCAAGGTGGCTGACGTCAATGATGATGCCCAGGCGGTTCAGTTCCCCCACGAGTTCCACCCCGTAAGGGGTGAGGCCTTCATCGACCCCTTCTTCGGTGACGCCATCGGCGGCTTTGTTGCGGCGGCTCCAGGCAACCCCCACCA
>DAOUCW010000232.1:0-1784 GCA_034431695.1 Anaerolineae bacterium
CTACATGGCCGCCGGTCTCCCGGTGGTGGCCTTCGACCGCCCCGTGAACAGGGAATACCTCGGAGAGCTGGGGATATACGCCGCTCCCGGTGACCCCTTCGCTCTGGCCAAAGCTCTGGGGGAAGCACTGAACAATTTGCCTGAACTCAGAAAATTGGGGGAAAGCCTCAGGGCAAGGGCTGTGGAAAACTACCGGTGGGATAAGGCGGGAGAAATGCTCCTGGAAATTTACAGGAAGGTAGGGCTGAAGTAAGGGATGGAATTCCTCAGAGAGCTCTGGCAATACCGCTTCCTCCTCTACATGCTGGTGGTCCGGGACCTCAAGGTTCGCTACAAGAATTCGGTTATAGGGATCGTGTGGTCCCTCCTGAACCCTCTCCTGATGATGTTCATCTTCACCTGGGTCTTCACCGCGATGGTCCCCAACCGTTCAATCCGGGCCTTTCCGGTCTTTTTCCTCTGCGGCCTTCTGCCCTGGAATTACTTCACCGGTGGGCTCGTGGCCAGCACCGGCAGCCTTGTGGCCAACGCCCACATCATAAAGAAAGTTTATTTCCCCAGGGAAGTCCTCCCCCTGAGCGCCGTTCTCTCAAATCTCGTCCATTTCCTCATAGCCCTGGGGATACTCTTCGCCCTCATGCCGATCTTCCACATCCGGCTGACCGTCTGGGCTGCCCTCCTCCCGCTCGCAATCCTCATCCAGACGGCTTTCGTGGCCGGGCTTGGCTTAGCCCTTTCGGTCCTCAACGTCTTCTATCGGGATGTCCAGCACCTCCTGGAAGTGCTCCTCCTGGGCTGGTTCTTCCTCACCCCCATCTTTTACCCGCTGGACATCCTCCCACGCGATTACAATTTTCTGGGGATAACTTTGGACCTCTGGCGCTGGATGCAGATCCTTAACCCCATGGCCTCAATCATCGCCATTTACCGGGACATCCTTTACTGGGGGAGGATGGTGGGGCTGGATTTCCTGATCCGCACGGCGGTTACCTGCTTCCTCGTTTTCATCGTAGGGATGGCCGTATTTCGCCGCTACAGGTTTGCGATAGCGGAGGAGGTTTAAAGTATAAGCATGGCATCGCCGAAGCTGTAGAACCTGTAGCGGAGCCTTATGGCTTCCTGGTAAGCCCGCATTATGAACTCTTTTCCGGCAAAAGCCGAGACAAGCATTATCAGGGTTGAGCGAGGCAGGTGAAAGTTCGTGATCAGAGCATCCACCACCTTGAAGCGATAACCGGGGTATATGAAGAGGTCCGTCTGGCCTCTGAAAGGCCGCACCCCTTCCTCCGCAGCAGCCGTTTCCAGCACCCGGACGGAAGTGGTCCCCACGGCTATTATCCTGCGGCCCTCGCGCCGGGCTCTGTTGATCTCTTCAGCCACCTCCTCGCTCAGCTCGCAGTATTCGGAATGCATCTTGTGCTCTTCAATGTTCTCTTCCTTAACGGGCTTGAAGGTGTCAAGGCCTATGTGGAGGGTTACGAAGAGGAATTTAGCCCCCTTCTCTTCAATCCGCCGCACAAGTTCGGCGGTGAAGTGGAGACCGGCGGTTGGAGCAGCCACCGAACCCTCAACCCTGGCGAAGACTGTCTGGTAGCGTTCGGGGTCTGAGAGGGGCTGGCGGATGTAAGGGGGGAGAGGAACCGTGCCGATTTCCCGAAGCAAGGGTTCAATGGGTTCCTCAAACTCTATGAGCCTGCTCCCCGCTTCGGTTATGCCCACCACAACCCCTTCCACCCCCTTTTCCCCTTTCCCCACCCTGATCCTGACCCCTTCCCTTATCTTCT
>DAOUCW010000233.1:0-8815 GCA_034431695.1 Anaerolineae bacterium
GGGAGGAGTAGTCAACCATGGGTGGGCCGTCCTCCGGCTCCCAGGTCTCCGCGGCCGCTGCCAGTGCCTCCGAAAGGGTCCGCCCGTCCGGATTGACTTCCCGGTGAAAGACATCCAGTAGCACCGGCAGGCCTGTCTCCTGGCTGACCCTCAGGCAATCGTCCAGATTGAAGAACCGTTCGTCGTTCTCCACCACCAGCCGGGCCCGTATTGCCGGATCCAGGCGTTCCACCTCCCGGATGAAGCGCTCCAGCGCCGAGCGTTTGTCTCCATAGATGCCGCCAATGTGGATCTGAATCTTAGCTGTCCGGTCCAGCCCCAGGAGGTCCAGGACGCGGGCGTGATAGGCCAGGTCAGCGTGTGCTGCTGCTACTACCTCCGGACGAGGGGAGTTGAGCAGGGTATACTGCCCGGGATGCATAGAGATGCGCATACCGGTGGCGCGGATGAACTCACCTATGCGGGCAAATTCGGGGGCGAAGAATTCGTCCCAGGGAAAATGGTTGGCCGGGTGAGAGGCCAAGGGAACCAGGTCGGAGGTGATGCGGAAGAAGAGCAGGCCATGTTCCGCATTCCACCGGAGGATGCGTTCCAGACAGGCCAGGTTTCCGGCCACCTTTTCCCGCAGGCTCGCCCAGGAGAGATTCGCCAGCCGTAGAGTCCTGCTGGGGCGGCAGTCCAGCGAAAGGTTGATACAGGGATAGCCTATGCGCATAGCACTCCCAATCAGGGGTTTATATGCCTCCTTCGCTTATGGAGCTCCCCGTCCCGAATCACTGAGCGATAGCAACGCCTCCGGAAATGGACTCAGAAAGACCTGGTCAGAGAGGTAGGGTTCTTCAAAGCGGATCACCCAGGATCGCAGGACGCTCAAAGGCGCGCTGAGGGGGATTCGTTCCTCCCGGTAAGCCGTCAGCAGGTCAAGGAAATAACCTTTCTCGGCGGGGCTAAGTCCCTTGGAGACATAACCCAGGGCGTGCATGAGGACGTTGACGAAGGCGGAGCGACGTGGTGGGCGAGCCATCGCAGCCCGGAATCTGGCGACATACTCCGCTATCACCTCCTGGACTGGCTTCCGCTGAGGGTTGGCGACAAGCCGGCCCAGTTCACGCAGGCGGGTCTGATTGTAAGCCATCAGCAGGAACTTGTGACGGGTGTGGAAGTCAACCAGCGCTTTCATCTGGCCCGAATCCACCACTTCCCTTAGCCGGGCCAGGGCGAATATGGCGGTGAAAAAGTGCTCCCGGATGGCCCGGTTGGTCAGACGGCCCTCGTCTTCAACGGGGAGATCGGGGAAGAATTGCCTTACGGCTCCGCCGAACATCCCCGGTCCGGTCCCCACCGCCGGGGCTTTCTCCGTCGTGGTGTAAATTTTGACATCCTTGATTCCGCACGAAGGGGAGCGATTCTTCAGGATAAAGCCGTCCACCGGTGGGAGCGAGTTCAAGAAAGCCGCAGCGAAAGACCGCATAGCCTCCGTCAGATCCCGGCCGGTGGCAGGCTGAAGGAGGCGGACCTCTTCACCGATGCGCACCAGCCTCAGGGGCTGGCGAGGCACTCCCAACCCCAGCTCCAGCTCCGGGCAAACGGGGATGAACTCCACCCAGTTTCGGAGGGCGTCCACAACGGGGGAAGGTATGATGCTCCCGTCATAGCGGCAATGGTCAAACCCCAGGCACTTACTGACGACAAGACGGGGTCGGGTCATGTGGTCCTCCCGTAGTTGCACCTCCCGGGATTTCTGCACCACCGAGCTGAGTGGTATAGAAAATACCACGTCTGGGGCTTATTGGTCAAGCGTGAGCGCTTCAATTCCTCGCCGCAAGATGGGCGCAAAACTGTTAGGTGAAAGGAAGAAAACCGGCACCGCTGGCCTGAAAAGTTTGTTCCCTGCCACTTTCAGAGGTATAATAAAAGTGTTAAACCCCTTTGAAAAGGGGGAAACCCAAGGGAGGGGTAAGCCATGAAGGCGCTGGAGGAATATACCTGGTGTCCTGCGGCGCAGGAGATGCTCCGCCAGGCGGATAAGTTGGGGATTGAGACCGCCTGGTGCCGCTACGAAGCGCAGCTTCCCCAGTGCGGCTTCGGAGAGCTCGGGACCTGCTGCCGCAACTGCATGCAAGGACCATGCCGCATTGACCCCTTCGGTGAGGGGCCCCAGAAGGGAGTTTGCGGTGCCACAGCCGATACCATCGTTGCCCGGAACCTCGCCCGCGCCATCGCCGGTGGCACAGCCGCCCACTCCGGCCACGCCAAACACCTCGCCCACACTCTGCTCCTCTGGGCCGAAGGGAAAGCACCCGATTACCCCGTGAAAGATGAAGCCAAGCTCAGGGCCATAGCCGCTCGCCTCGGAATCCCCACCGAAGGCAAGGACATCCCCCAGATAGCCAGGGAAGTGGCCGAGAAAGCCCTTGAGGACTTCTCCGAGAAGGAAACGCCTGTGGCCTGGCTCGCCACCACCGTCACCAGGGGAAGGGTGGAAAAAGCCCTCCAGTATGGAGTCGTGCCCACGGGGATTGATTCCGCCATCTCCGAGATAATGCACCGCACTACTTACGGCGTTGACGCCGATCCCCTCAACATCCTCCTCGGGGGAGTGAAGTGCGCCCTGGCCGACCTGGCCGGTTGCCACATGGCCACTGACCTCTCCGATGTCCTCTTCGGCACTCCGAAGCCGGTCGTTACTGTTGCCAACATGGGCGCCCTCAAGCCCGACGCCGTCAACATCGCCCTCCACGGCCACAACCCCGTCCTCTCGGACATAATCGTGCAGGTGGCAAAGGAGATGGAGGAAGAGGCGAAGGCCGCCGGGGCCAGCGGGATCAACCTGGTGGGCATCTGCTGCACCGGCAACGAAGTCCTCATGCGCCACGGAATCCCCTCAGTCACCCACTCCGTCAGCCAGGAGCTGGTCATAATGACCGGAGCCCTGGACGCGATGGTGGTGGATTATCAGTGTGTGATGCCCTCCCTGGCCAGCGTGGCCGAATGCTTCCACACCAAGCTCATCCCCACCATGTCCATCGCCAAAATCCCCGGAGCCACCCACGTAGAATTCCGGGAGGAAGCGGCCAAGGAGACGGCCCGCCAGATAATCCGGATGGGCATTGAGGCTTTCAAGAGGCGCGACCCCGCCAGAGTCCGCATCCCCAATTACACCCACAAGGCCTACGCCGGCTTCTCCACCGAGGCCATCGTGGAGGCCCTCTCCCAGGTCAACAAGGAAGACCCCTTGAAGCCCCTCATTGATAACATCGTGGCTGGCAACATCCTGGGAGTTTGCCTCTTCGCCGGGTGCAACAACGTGAAGGTTCCCCAGGACTCAGGCTTCCTCACCATTGCCAAGGAGCTGGCCCGCAACAACGTCCTCCTCCTGGCCACCGGCTGTGGAGCTGGAGCTTTCGCCCGCCACGGTCTCCTCACACCCGAGGCCACAGAGGAATACGCCGGAGATGGCCTGAAGGCTGTCCTTACGGCCGTGGGCAGGGCAGCAGGGCTTGAGGGGCCGCTCCCCCTCATCCTCCACATGGGCTCCTGCGTGGATAACTCCCGTGCCGTGGATGTAGCGGTGGCGGTGGCCAACAGGCTCGGGGTTGATGTGGACAAGCTCCCGGTGGTAGCCAGCGCTCCCGAAGCAACCACCGAGAAGGCCATATCCATCGGGACCTGGGCCGTGACGGCTGGCCTCCCAACCCATGTGGGAGTTGTGCCTCCGGTCCTGGGCAGCCCCTTCGTCGCCAAAGTGCTCACCCAGGACATCAAGGAAATCTTCGGCGGCTACTTCATTGTGGAGACCGACCCGAAGAAAGCGGCGGAGAAGCTCCTGGAGGCCATCCGCGAGCGGCGCAAGGGGCTGGGCATCTGATGGAGGTGGGCCATGAAAGAGATATTCGTCCGGCTGGATCGTTGCGTTGGCTGCCATTCCTGCGAGCTGGCCTGCGCTGTGGAGCATTCCCGCTCGAAGAACCTCTTTGAGGCCATAGCCGAGACCCCACGACCTCGCCGCAGGCTATACGTGGAATACGTAATGGCCCGCAAGATGCCCTTCCTCTGCCGCCACTGCGAGGATGCCCCCTGCGTCCGGGCCTGCCGCACGGGAGCCCTGACCCAGGACCCGGTCACCCGCATCGTGACCCACAACCCGGATAAATGCATCGGGTGCTGGATGTGCACCATGGTCTGCCCCTACGGGGTGATCGGGCGGGAGTGGGAACGCCGGATCGCCCTCAAATGCGACCGCTGCCCCGGCCGGGATGTCCCGGCCTGCGTGGAAGCCTGCCCGACCAGAGCTCTGGTCTTCATGGAAGAAGAGGAATTCGCCCGCCTGACCCGGCTTGAGGCAGCGGAAGAGGTGGCGAAAAGCTACAGGATAGCCGGGTGAATGCCCGGTCAGGCCTGTCCCCTTGCTGGATTATTTCCGGCGAGGGGGCCAATTAAAACAATCACAGGGAGGGAGCTATGAGGAAGCAGGTCATTCTCTGTGCATTGCTTTTGTTCGCCCTTGCCATCTTGCTCTCAAGCTGTGCTCCGAAGAAAGAGCCCACCCTGATGGAGATCTACTCCGTCCTCAAGAAGAAGCAGTTCGTGGACCTGACCCACACCTTCGGGCCGGGGATACCGCACTGGCCTGGCTTCCCCGACATGGAAAGGGAAATCCTCTACTGGTATGAGGAGGGGGTGGGGAAGCTTGGCTCCGGCTTCTACGCCGAGTGGTTCTGCCACGTGGGCCAGTGGGGAACTCACGTGGACCCGCCGGCTCACTTCCACAAGGGGCTCCGCACCGTTGACCAGATTGATGTCAAGGAGATGATAATGCCCCTGGTGGTCATTGACGTCCACGAGAAGGTGGCCCAGAACCCCGATTACACCATCACGATGGAGGATGTGAAGGCCTGGGAGAAGAAGTATGGTCCGATCCCGGAGGGGGCCTTCGTGGCCATGCGGACCGATTGGTCAAAGCGCTGGCCCGACATGAAGGCAATGCGCAACGAGGATGCTCAGGGGGTGGCCCACTACCCGGGCTGGAGCATGGAGGTCCTCAAGTATCTCTTTGAGGAGAGGAAAGTGACCGCCATCGGCCACGAGCCCACGGATACCGACCCCGGCATCGCCACCAGCAAGGGCGATTACTCCCTGGAATCCTACGTCCTGAGCACGAACCACTACCAGATAGAGCTTCTCACCAACCTGGACAAGGTCCCCGAATACGGCGCTCTGGTGGTGGTGGCCTTCCCCAAGCCCAAAGAGGGCTCCGGCTTCCCGGCGAGAGTTTTCGCCATCCTCCCGTGAGGTTTAAGGCCTGAGCGAAAACCGGAGGGGGCAGGTCTCCCAGGTGGGAGCCTCCCCCTCCGCAAATCATCTTAAGAGGAGAAGATCCATGGAAGAAAAAGCGCTGCCGGCACCTCTGAGCCCATCGGAGGAGAAGACCTGGGCCATGCTGGCCCATCTGAGCATTCTCCTCAACCTGATCACGGGTTCCATAGGGGTTTTTGCCCCTCTGGTCATTCATCTGGTTTTCAAAGACCGCTCCAGATACGTGGCTTTCCAGAGCTTGCAGGCTTTTATCTTCCAGCTCATTGCCTGGCTTGGAGGAGGACTCCTTGCAGGTATATCCTGGGGTATAACTATCGGCCTGGGCACAATCCTGATCGGTTGCCTCTGCCTGCCCATCGCTGTCCTCTTGAGCCTGATCCCCCTGGGCGCGCTCGTTTACGGAATCATCGGCGGAATCCAGTGCAGCCAGGGGCGTGACTTCCGTTACTGGCTCATAGGAGACTGGCTTTGGAAGCAGAGTGCCTTTTAAAGGAGGGGAGGCGTGAAGACAGTCCTCACGATCTGCCCCTACTGCGGTGCAGGCTGCCCCGTTGGCATCAGGGTCTCCGACGGGAAAGCTGTGGACATAGATTACATCACCGATCACCCCCTTACTCTGGGTTCTCTGTGCCCCAAGGGCAACGTGGTCCTGGAAATCCTCTATCATCCCGACCGCCTCCGGACGCCATTGGTCCGGGAGAACGGGAAATGGAAGGAAGTGGGGTGGGAAGAGGCCATTGAGGTGGTCGCCGGACGGTTGCTGGAAATCCGGGAGAAATATGGCCCCGATGCTCTCGGGTTCCTTTCCTCGGCCAAGGCGACCAATGAGGAGAACTACCTCTTCCAGAAGATGGCCCGCCTCCTGGGGACGAACAACGTGGACCACTGCGCTCGCCTCTGCCATGCCCCCTCCGTGGTGGGGCTGAGGAAAGCCCTCGGCTCCGGCACCATGACAAACCCCATCCCCGACCTGGCCAACTCCAGATGCATCTTCATCCTCGGCTCCAACTTCGCCGAAAACCACCCCATCGTCTCCCGCTGGGTCCTGGAAGCGAAGGACCGGGGAGCTTACATCATCGTCGCTGACCCCCGCTACACTCCCACGGCCCGGCTGGCCGATCTATACCTTCCGATCCGTCCGGGCACGAACATCGCCCTCCTGAACGGGATGATGGCCGTGATCCTGCGGGAAGGGCTGGCCAACCACCGGTTTATCGCCGAAAGGACAAAGGGCTTTGAAGCCCTGAAGGCTTCTCTGTCCGGCTTCACCCCCGAAGAGGCCGCTCGAATCACCGGCCTCAATTCCTCCGACATCATCGCTGCAGCGAGGGCTTACGCTCGTTCCGGGGCTTCGGCCATAATTTACTGCATGGGGGTGACCCAGCACGCCACCGGGACCGACAATGTCCTGGCCTGCGCCAACCTGGCTCTCCTCTGCGGACACGTGGGTCGTCCGGGGACCGGCCTCTTCCCCCTGCGGGGCCAGAACAACGTCCAGGGCGCTTCCGACATGGGCGCCCTCGCCGACCTCCTTCCGGGCTACATCCCCGTGAGCGACGGTGAAGGACGCCGGAGGTTCGCCCTCCTCTGGGGTCGGGAGGACCTCCCCGGCGAACCCGGTCTCACCGTGGTGGAAATGATGGAGGCAGCCCTGGAAGGCCGGGTCAAAGCCATGTATATCATGGGGGAGAACCCCGTGGTGTCGGACCCCAAAGCCGGCGATACGGTTAAAGCCCTGGAAAGCCTGGACTTCCTGGTGGTTCAGGACCTCTTCATGACCGAGACCGCCCAGATGGCCCACCTGGTCCTCCCTGTGGCCTGCTGGGCCGAAAAATCCGGCTCCTACACCTCCACCGAGCGCAGGGTCCAGTGGTCGGAGAAAGCGGTGGAACCGCAGGGCGTGCTCCCGGACCTGGAAGTAATAGGGCTTGTGGGGAAGAAGATGGGGCTCTGGGAGAGGGTTCCGTCTCCGGAAGAAGTCCTGAGGGAGATAAACCAGGCGATCCCGGCCTACGGGGGGATAACCCCGGAGCGCCTGAGGTCCACCCCTGAAGGCCTCTTCTGGCCCTGTCCGGACCCGACCCATCCGGGAACCCCCATCCTGCACCGGGAGAAATTCCCCACTCCTGACGGCCGTGCCAGCTTCTACCCCGTGACTTACAGGCCTCCTGTGGAAGAGCCCGGCCCCGATTTCCCCCTCACTATGACCACAGGCCGCAGGGTTGTGCACTACAATTCCGGGGCCATGAGCCGGAACGTTCCCCATCTTTCCCGCTACGCCCCGACCCTCTGGGTTGAGGTGAACCCGCGCGACGCGGAGGAA
This sequence comes from Anaerolineae bacterium, assembly GCA_034431695.1. Lineage (GTDB taxonomy): Bacteria > Chloroflexota > Anaerolineae > SpSt-600 > SpSt-600 > SpSt-600. The sequence continues at coordinate 7,640 of DAOUCW010000233.1, forward strand.
CTCGGCCTCGCCGAAGGGGATTTGGTGAGGGTGAGTTCGCCCAGGGGCGAGGTGGAAGCGAGGGTGAAGGTGAGCGAAAGCGTCCTTCCCGGGCTTGTCTTCCTGCCCTTCCATTTCCCCGGGGTCAACTTCCTCACCCTCAAGGAGCTGGATCCGGAGGCCCGCATCCCCGCTTACAAAGTCGGCGTCTGCCGGGTGGAGAAAGGAGCATAGGCCATGGGATACGAAATCCTTGTCCGCCCCGAGCGTTGCATATCCTGCTATGCGTGCGAGGTTGCCTGCGCCAGGGAGCACGCCGGCCTGAGCAATGTGCGGGTAGCCTCATCCGGAGTCCCGATACTCTGCCGCCACTGCCAGAATGCCCCGTGCGTTGAAGTCTGCTATCCCGGTGCTCTGGAGCAGAGGGACGGCGAAGTCCTCTTCCACCGGGAGAAGTGCACGGGCTGCGAACTCTGCCTTCTGGCCTGCCCCTTCGGAGCAGTGAAGCTTGACGGGAAGCGGGCCTATAAGTGCGACCTCTGCTCCGGGCGACGCGAGAGGGGGCTCGACCCCGCCTGCGCTGCAACATGCCCCGCCGGGGCCATCGCCTACTCCTGCGTTGCCGATTTCTCCTCCCGGAAGCGCGAGATCGCCGGCCTGAGCTGGGCCATGGGCCACGAGAGGAGGGGCAAATGAGGGCGATTGAAGTCAGCAGGGAAAAGTGCATCGGTTGCAGGGCCTGTTCCTCGGTCTGCTCACCCCTTCACATAACCCTGACCGATGACGGGAACCGCAGGGTGATTTCCTTCCCTCCTTCCTGTGAGGAGGACTGCGACCTCTGCCTCAGGGCCTGCCCAACCGGGGCCATAGCTTTCGGGGAGATAGCCGGTGCCCCTCTCAGCCTGGAGTTTGAGCTCATCCCCTGTGTGCGGTGCGGGAGGCCTTTCGCCACGAAGGAAGAGATGGCCTTCGTCCTGCCCAGGGTTTCCAGGGTCCTGGGCGGGGAGCCCGATTGGAAGGGGTTGTGTCCGGAGTGCAGGGTTGAAGAGAGCGCTCTGGGGCTTAAAGGGAAAATTTAAGGCGGTCGTGCACCCCCCTGTCGAACCCTAAGCCCAGGGCTTAACCGGACTTTAGGCTCCGGCCAGGCGCCCCTGCGGCCCCCGGGAGTATACCACTTACCGTTGCTCCCTTCCGGGC
>DAOUCW010000234.1:0-8296 GCA_034431695.1 Anaerolineae bacterium
GGCACTTCTTGAGGCCGGCTTCAATGGCCTGGGGGTTGGTGGTATCAAGGGAGACGGGGGTTCCGGGAACAGCCTCATCAATCACCTCAATGAGCCAGGGCATGACCTCATGCCCATCCTTCTTCCGCCGGCCGATATTGAGGTCAAGCATGTGGGCGCCGCCCTTGACCTGAGCTTTTGCCAGTTCAATGAGGTAATCGGGCTCGCGGTTGTCAATGGCCTGGCGCACCCTCGGAGAAAGGACCTGGATGTTCTCTCCTATCCGGAAAAGCATCTTGCCACCTCCTTGTGGTTTATTGAGAAGGCGCGTAATAGCACCGCTTGGGCGACACGACGAGGCCTTTCTTCTGGAGTTTCTTGATTATCTTTGACACTTCCTCGCTCTCAAGGCCGGTCATGGTGGCCACATCGCCGGGGCGAAGGGGCTTCCCGGCCTGCCGCATTGCATCAAGGACGATCTGCTCCTTTTCGGTGAGCTCTGCCATGGCCATCACCCCCTTGCTTCCAGGATGAGTTTATCAACTTCGGCCACGCGGGCCTGCTGGGCGAGCCAGTATTCGGGATCGCGCTGGGCGTTGAGCTCCTCAATGGATTTGCCCTGCTGCTCAACCCAGGTGAAGTATTTGAGGTTGTGCCAACGGGCACGCATCTCCCTCGTGCCCTCAAAGATCCAGTCCAGCTTCTGCTTGTGGAATATGCTGACGAGGCGGACGGCCGCTTCCACTTCATCCATAGGGCCGTATTTTTCCGTGAGCTCCCTCATCACCGAGCGGTAGCGGTCAATGGCATCCGTCAGGATGGTGACAATGACATCGTCCTTGCCGAAGCCGTAGAATTTAGCGGTCTTTATGGCTCCCAGGACGTTGCAGACCCCCGAAATCCCGAAGATCTGGGACATCTTCATCACTTTCTCTTCCGGGACCCCATACCTTTCAATCATCACCTTCCAGCCAGTTTCCTCCGTCAGGAGCTGGAGGCCCAGCTTGCACTCGAGGTCGTCAATGCACATGAGGGCATCCATGTTCCAGACGTTGTGGATCCAGGTGGCATGCTTATCGCCTATGCCCTGGATATCGTGGGAGCCGTAGCCGTTGAGGGAGAGGGTCGGGCACTGGATTGGCTCCAGCCCCACAACCCTGCAATCGTGCCAGACCTGCTTGAGGCGGTCTCCGGCGGCGATGGTCCCCGCCGAACCCATGGCCGAGACGAAGGCCGCCACTTTGCCCTTCCCGATGCCCCTGGCTCTGAGTTCCTCCGCCAGCTCCACTATGGTGTTCCCGGTGACGTAGTAGTGGAAACGGTAGTTGCCGAATTCGTCAAACTGGTTGAGGATGCGTATCCGCTCGGGGTCCTGCGCCTTCAGTTCCTTGCATTTATCGTAGATCTCCTTCACGTTGCTTTCGGAGCCGGGGGTTGTGATGTATCGGGCACCGTATGAGCGGATAAGTTCAAAGCGCTCCTTGCTCATCCCTTCCGGCAGGATGACCACGCTGTCAAAGTTCATCCTGCATCCCACCCACGCCCCTCCGATTCCGTAGTTGCCGGTGCTGGGCCAGACCAGGGTGTGAATTGCGGGGTCAACCTCGCCCGTCAGCTCTTTTTCCACGAGGATTGAGTAAGCGGCTCCGACTTTGTGGCTTCCAGTGGGGAAGTCTTTGGAGTAAAGGACCACTATGGGAGCCTCAACTCCGGTGAATTCCGGAGGAAGGACCTCGTAGTAGATGCGGTTGTCCCCATCGCGCCAGGTTATGTTGTAGAGGTTTATCGGGTCCAGGGGGTCTCTGATCCGGGCCTCAAGGGCCTTCTGGCGGATTTCGGGTTTTATCTTCCAGGGGTGGAGCATCTCCTCAAAAGTCGGCCCTATGACCAGCTTGTCCTTCCTCACAGCCCAATCCTCCTCGTCAATTTATTATACCGGCTTTCCTCAGGATTTTCTCCACGGCTTCGTAGAGGGGGGAGTCTTTATCCAGCTCCACAATGGGCCTTCCCACCAGGTCAAATTCGGCCATCCTGGGCTCGCTGGGGAGGGTCCCTATGAGTTCCAGCCCCACTTCCTGGACCTTCTCCCTCAGGATGTCCGGAAGATCGCCGTTCACCCTGTTTATCACCAGATAAGCTTTTCGGATTTTGGTCCCCAATTCCCTTGCCAGCTCCACAATGCCTCTGGCCGCCATCAGCCCCCTTACGGTGGGGTCGGAGATCACGAAGAGGACGTCAACGTTCTGGGTGGTCTGGCGGCTTATATGCTCCATCCCCGCTTCGTTGTCTATGACCACGTAATCGTAATCGCTCTTCAGGCGGTCAATGACGTTGCGGAGGATAGCGTTGGCAGCGCAGTAGCAGCCTGGCCCTTCCGGCCTGCCCATGGCTATAAGGTCAACCCTGTCGCCTTCCACCAGGGCCCTGTTGATGCGCAGCTCCAGGTAATCGGCTTTGGATATCCCTGCCTGGAGGGAACCGCTCTGTATCTGGGCGAGGGTGTCCTCCCTTATGTGGCCTACGGTTTCCTCAAGGGGCAGGCCAAGAGCTAAATGGAGGTTAGAGCTTGGGTCTCCATCCACAGCCAGGATTGAGCCGGTGGTGTTTTCCCTGAGGCATTTCACGATTAAAGCAGCGAAAGTGGTTTTACCGGTCCCTCCTTTGCCCGCAACTGCAATGGTTATGCCCATGATTTCTCCCCGCCTCAGCTTTCCCCGTTAATTTTATCTGTTAATTCGGCCATTGTCAAACGCTTCCGAGGGGTGGGCCAGGACCGGCTCCCTGATTCTGAAAGCTTTCCTTATTCCGCAACCGTAGCATTCCCTCCGGCAATCCGGTGTAACCTCGCCCCGGAGCGCCCTCTGGTATTCTTCCCAGAGGAAGTCCTTATCAACTCCCGCGTCAATGTGGTCCCAGGGGAAGATTTCATCGCGGGGGCGGAGGCGGTGAGCGTAGAAGGAGGGGTTGAGCCCCGCTTCGGCGAAGGCCTCCTCCCACAGGTCCCAGCGGAAAAGCTCGCCCCAGGCATCAAACTTGGCCCCCTTCTTCCAGGCCCTGTATATGACTTCCCCCAGTCTCCTGTCCCCCCTGCCCAGGACAGCTTCCAGGAGCGAGGCTCTGTAATCCGTCAGGCTGAGGAAGATCCCCCTGCGCCTGAGCAGTTTGCGCAGGAGCTTGTGCTTCTCCGCCACTTCCTCCTCCCGGGCCATGGGCAACCACTGGAAGGGGGTGTGGGGCTTGGGGATGAAGGTGGCGACGCTCACGGCAAGCTCAGCCCTGTTCCCCCGGTGCTTCCGGCCAATGTCAAGGACCCGGTGGACCAGCCGACCGATCTCCGCCACGTCTTCCGCCGTCTCGGTCGGGAGGCCGATCATGAAGTAGAATTTGAGGCGATGCCAGCCGCGGGAGTAAGAGGCTTCCGCCACCTCAAGGATGTCGTCCTCGGTCACTTTCTTGTTTATGACATCCCGCAGGCGCTGGCTCCCGGCTTCCGGAGCGAAGGTCAGGCCTGTCCGGCCGTGTTTCTCCAGCTTCTCCGCCAGGGAAACTGAGAAAGAGTCAACTCTGAGGGAAGGGAGAGAGATGGAAAGGGGCCACGGGTATTGCCTGCCCTCAAGGGCTTCCAGGAGTTCTTCAATCCGGGAGTAATCGGCGCTGGAGAGGGAAACAAGGGCTATTTCCTCGTAGCCGGTGTTCAGGAGCAATTCGCCGACCGCCTCTAAGATATCCTCAAGAGGCCTCTCCCGCACGGGCCTGTAGATAATCCCGGCCTGGCAGAAGCGGCACCCCTGACCGCATCCCCTCTGAATTTCAATGTTCCCCCGGTCATGGACAACTTCAATGTGGGGGAGGACGGGCCTGAGGGGGATGTGGGTGAGGGCGGGGATGAGGCGCTTGCGGACCCTGGCCGGAGCCTCCGGGAGAAGGGGTTCCACACCGCCGAAAGTCCCATCAGGATTGTAGCGGGTCCTGTAGAAGGAGGGGACATAAACCCCCTCTATGGAGACAACCCGGCGCAGGAATTCCCTCCTCCCGCCTCCCCTTTCCTTCCACTCGGCATAAGCCCTGAGGATCTCCAGGACCACCTCCTCGCCGTCCCCTATCACGAAGAAGTCGACGAACGGGGCCATTGGTTCGGGGTTGAAGGTGCACGGCCCTCCCGCTATCACCAGAGGGTCCTCATCGCTCCTCTGGAAGGACAGGAGAGGTATACCTGCCAGGTTGAGCATGTTGAGCACATTGGTGTAGGTGAGCTCATACTGGAGGCTGAAGCCGATGAAATCAAACTCCTTCACGAAATGGTGGGTTTCAAGGCTGAAGAGGGGTATTCCCTCCCGGCGCATTGCCTCTTCCATATCGGGCCATGGGGCGTATACCCGCTCCGCTGCGAAATCCTCCTGGCTGTTTATCAGATCGTAGAGGATGGCGAGGCCGAGGTTTGACATCCCGACTTCGTAGGCGTCGGGGTAGGCCAGGGCGATGCTGACTTTAACTTTGCCCCAGTCCTTGACCACGCTGTTGACCTCGCCGCCCACGTAGCGGGCCGGCTTCGTGACTTTACCGAGCAGCCTCTCCAGCTTGTCCAGGGGAACCGGCATCCCGATTGCTCCCCGAAAATGTCCAGATTTATTTTGCCACAACTTCGGCGGAAAAACCAGGGCCAGATGAGGGCGGAGGGAAATGCCGGTTAGAGGCCGAGGCGCCGCCTGAGGGCGTCCTTCACGACTTCAAATTCATCCCACGGATATTCCACCGTCCCGATGCACATGGATTGCTCGTGGCCCTTGCCCGTTATGAGGACGAGATCGCCCGGCCGGGCATTGGCTATGGCCCAATCAATGGCCTCCCTGCGGTCGGGGATGGCTATGTAGCCTTCGCCTTCCCGGCGGCCTGCTCGCCTGCACCCTTCGGCAATCTGCTCTATGATTTCGTTCACGTCCTCGGTCCTGGGGTCCTCCGCCGTCAGGACGGCCAGGTCGGCAAGCCGGCCGGCAACTTCCCCCATCATGGGCCGCTTGGCCCGGTCCCTCAGCCCCGCACACCCGAAAACCACGATCAGCCTCCCCCTGGTCCAGGGGCGGCATGTCTTCAGGACCTCCTCCAGAGAGCGGGGGGTGTGGGCGAAGTCCACGATCACCGTGAAATCCTGGCCCAGGTCCACCCTCTCCATCCTGCCCCTGACCCTCTCCACCCTCCTCACTCCTTCCGCTATGGCTTCGGGGTGTATCCCCTGGGAAAGGGCCACAGCCGCGGCTGCCAGTATGTTGTAGGCGTTGAACCTGCCCTTCAGCCGACTCTCAACATCAAATTTGCCGCTGCGGTGGACCACCGTCAGCCTCAATCCGTCAAAATCGGACTGGATGCCCTCGGCCATCACATCCGCAGGGGAATCGATCCCGTAGGTTACATGGAGATCGGCAGGGATGGCCAGGAGGTAGGGGGCGGAGGAATCATCGGCGTTTATCACCGATATTTTGGGGACTCCGGGCTTGCGGAAGGAAGTGAGGAGGCTCCGGAAGAGGATGGCTTTGGATTCCCGGTAGGCCTCATAGGTCTGGTGGTAATCCAGGTGCTCGTGAGTTATGTTGGTGACGACGGCCACATCAAACTCGCACCCGGTAACTCGATGCTGGTGGAGGCCATGGGAAGTGGCTTCCAGGACGGCATACTGCGCCCCGGCCCTGACCATTTCCGAGAGGTAGAACTGGACATCGGGGGCTTCAGGGGTCGTGGTGTGGAGGCCCGTATCGTATACCCTGTCGCCGATCCGGGCATTGACCGTGCTTATCATCCCGGCCCTGTATCCCGCTGCTTCCAGAATTGAGTGGATGAGGTTGACGGTCGTTGTCTTGCCGTCGGTCCCGGTCACGCCGATGACCCTCAGCCTGCGGCCGGGGTGGCCGTAGAAGGCAGCCGAGAGGATCGCCAGGGCATGGCGGGAGTCCCTGACCTGAACGTAAGGGACGGGTAATCGGGCCAGCTCCTTTTCGCCCACAACGGCCCTCGCCCCCCTCTCCAGTGCCTGGGGGATGAACTCGTGGCCGTCCTGGTTCAGGCCTGCTATTGCCACGAAGATTTCCCCGCCTTTCACCGCCCTGGAGTCGTGGACCACGCCCGTTATCTCTGCCTCTGCGGGGCCCGAAGAGCGGACGAGGAGCCCCGCCTCCCGCAGTTCCTCCAGCAGAGCTTTCAGGTTCATCTTTTCTCCCCGAGCAGCAGGTTCAGGACTATGCTGACCACGCTGATCACCACGGCGCCCCAGAGGGCCGGGAAGAAGCCGTGGATGTAAAAGGGGAAACCGAACTGCTGCCCTATCCAGGCCGTGAGGGCGAGCATCACCGCATTGAGAACCAGGGTGAAGAGGCCCAGGGTCAGAACTATGAGGGGGCACGTCAGGAACCTGAGGATCGGGCCTATCAGGGCATTGACTATCCCGAAGATCAGGGCCAGGATGGCCAGCCCCTGCCAGTTGCCCTGGAAATCAATCCCGGGGACGAGTTCGACGGCAGCCCAGAGGGCCAGGGTGTTTATGAGCCACCTTATGAGCAATCGGCGCATTTTTCCCTCCGCTATTCAATGTAGATCTCAACCTTCTCCCCCTCTTCCTCGTCCTCCACATCCACGATCTTGCCCCGGGCCCCAACCCTTATTTTCTCCAGTATTTCCTCCCACTTCGGGGAGAAGCGCGCTCCAATGCTGAAGCCCAGGTTTATGAGGTGGAGGGGGATGTTGACGTTAACCCGCTGCCTGCCTGTGCGCATATCGGTGACTTTTATGCGGAACCACCGTTCCGAGGGGGGTGACTCGCGGCGGCTGGAGGCTTCAAGGGCTTCCAGAAGCCTGGCTGCCTCTTCAGCCGTTATCTTCCCCTCCTCCAGCATCTTCAGTATCTTCATCCTCTCCTCGTCCATAGCTCAAAACCTCCTTTCCGGTATTTTCCAGGTCCAGCCGCATCTGGAGGAGAACCCTCACCGTCCTGAACCCGGCCCCTTCCAGGACCCGGACAAGCCCCTCGTATTCGGCCGGGATCCTGGTGTAGGCGATGCCCCGGAAGGGTTTAACCAGCGGCCTGAGGATCCCCTCCGCCAGAGCTTCTTCCACCTCGCCCCGGACCTGAGGGTGAATGAGGAACTGGAGTTTGTGCCTTTTGCCCAGAAGGCTCCTCCAGAGGGCTGCGGTGGCCACCATCCTGTTATCCCTGAGGACCATCACGTGGTGCAGGTCGTAGCCCTGGGCCAGGTAAGCCAGCCGGTTCAGGAAAGGGGTGAAGGATAGAGGGCGGAAACCTTCAAGCCTTGGCCGCTCGAGCCAGAGGAGTCCCGGAGGTATGGATGCGAGGGCCAGCTCGTATTCCTCCTCCCACCGGGACAGGTCAAAGTCCACTGCCCTCCCTCCGGATGGTCCGGGCAACCTGGCCGTGCCCTCCAGTTCCATCTCCACCACCCTGCCCAGCTCCACAAAGCCCAGGCTCCTGTAGAGGGAGATCGCCACCGGGTTATCCTCCCTCACCTGGAGGGTGACCCAGCGACCGCCCTGGTCCCATATGTAGGATAGGGCAGCCTGCATCAACCGGCGAGCTATGCCCTTTGACCTGTAGGGGGGAGCCACCGCCACGTTGCTTATGTGCCACCGATCCCACCCTGTCTGATTGACCGAGACGTTCCCCACCACTTTCCCACCTTCATCCCAGACAAACCCTCTGAACTCCCCCCTCAAGGCCGAATCCAGAGCGAAAAGCAACCCTCCCAGCACCCCTGCTCTTCCGATGAACCTGAGGTCCCGGATGAGTTCCCGCCCCTCCCGGCTCAGTTCTTCCCCGAAGGCTTCCTCCAGGAGGTCGGCTATATCGGCCAGGTCCCTTTCGGGGCGCATCATCCTGATGAAACCCAAGGTTTCCTCCTCAGTCCTCCAGGGCTTCCAGTAGAGCTGCCCCTTCCTCCGGGGAGATTTTCCCTTCCGCCACAAGCTGGAGGATCCGGAGCCTCTCGTCGTGGGCGGGGGAGCGCTGTGGCGTTTCCCCCTCAAGGCGAGCCTGGGCTTCTTCCAGGGCAATGCGGGCTCTCATCAGGCCTTTCCTCAGGACCTCCCTGGCCTCCTCCCTGAGCTTTTCCCAGTCAATATCCGATAACTTTTCCTGGATGGCAACGATGGTGGGTTCCAGCTCCTTCTCAAGTTTGCGAGCCAGAGCCTGGGTGAGGGAGTTGAGCTGGTCCACAAAGGTCGGGCGCAGGGGGCTGTCGGCTTTAGCCGACAGGGGAATGCGCCCTTGACACCTGCTTTTCCTTGCGTTAAACTTTCACACGGTGATGTCCGGTGA
>DAOUCW010000235.1:0-3363 GCA_034431695.1 Anaerolineae bacterium
TCGGCACCCTCCTCCACCGGCCACGCCGTCCTTTTTGCACAACCCGGACTTCCGTGATAAAATCGGTCCAAAACTGCGGAAGGAGGGGAACTATGAAGACCGACACCTTCAGAGGGCGGGATTTCATAACCCTTCTGGATTGGACAAGAGAAGAGGTTGAGACCATACTGGATGTAGCCCTTGACCTCAAGAGAAGGTTTGTGCTTGGGGAACCTCACGATCACATCCTCAGGGGCAAGACCCTCTTCATGATCTTCTACAACCGCTCCCTCAGGACCCGCAACTCCTTTGAGGCGGGCATGACTCAGCTCGGAGGCCACGCCCACTACCTTGAGCCCGAGCAGATTTACACCCCGGCCCTCCCCGGCAAAGAGGTGGCCTACACCACCGAAAGGGTCTCCGATGTCGCCAGGGTCCTCTCCCGAATGGGCCACGGGATCGCCATCCGCTGCTACGGAGAGCCTGTGGATTGGGTCTACGGCGCCGCCAACGAACTGATCCGCAACTTCGCCTACTGGGCCGACATCCCCGTCCTCAACATGGAGTGCGATAAATATCACCCGTTCCAGGCCCTGGCCGATATCCTTACGGTTAAGGAGAAATTCGGAGGATTCTCCGGGGTCAAGTTCGTGATGAGCTGGGCATACTCCCCGAGCATCCACAAGCCGAGAGCTGTGCCCCAATCGGCCATAATCGCCGCCACCATGATGGGGATGGACGTGGTCCTCGCCCACCCCGAAGGCTTTGAGCTTGACCCCGAGGTGATAAAGGCCTGCGAGGAGAACGTAAAGCGCTACGGCGGCTCCTTCCAGATCGTCCACGACATGAAAGAGGCCTTCCGCGGGGCTCACGTGGTCTATCCCAAGTCCTGGGCAGCCGTTCCCATCTTCAAGCCCCCCGTCGGTGAAGGAAGCCCCGAAAAGGCCAAGGAGCTCTTTGAAGCCAACAGGCACTGGATCTGCGATGCCGAGAAGATGAAGCTGGCTCACCCCGAGGCCATCTACATGCACTGCCTCCCCTGCGACCGCGGCTTTGAAGTGACCGATGAAGTGATTGATAAGACCGAAGGGCCAGGATGGCGCTCGGTGGTGTTTGACCAGGCAGAGAACAGGCTCCACGTCCAGAAGGCCGTCATGGCAATGGTGATGCGGTAAAGGGGAAGGGGGCAGGGACCGCAATCCCTGCCCCTCTTTTTTCGGAGGAGAAATGCCCAGGGTTGACCTCATAATTTCGGCCTCGCAAATAGCCACTCCATCCCACCCCGGCCCGGCCAGAAAGGAGAAGATGGGCGAAATCCTGGTGATCCGGGATGGAGCCATAGCCATCAGCGATGGCCTGATCGTGGAGATAGGCCCCCAGGATGAGATCACCGGTAAGTATTCAGCGAGGGAAACGCTGGATTTTGCCGGATGCACCGCCACACCGGGCTTCGTGGACCCCCACACCCACCTGGTTTTTGCCGGAGACAGGCTGGACGAGTTTGAGCTCAGGCTCAGGGGAGCAACTTACCTTGAAATCATGGCCGCCGGGGGAGGGATTATGTCCACCGTCAGGAAGACGAGGGAGGCCTCCCCGGAGGCCCTCCTGGAGGAAGCCCGCAGGCGAATCCGCTCTCTCCTCTCCTCCGGCACCACCACCGTTGAGGTTAAGACAGGCTACGGCCTGGATACCGCAACCGAACTCAAGTTGATGGATGTAATCCTGGCGCTAAGGGAAGAGGGCCCTCTGGAAATCGTGCCGACCTTCCTGGGAGCTCACGCTGTCCCCGAAGAATTCCGGGGCAGGACTGATGATTACGTTGAGCTTATCATCGGGGAGATGCTCCCGGCCCTCGCCCGCTGGGCCGATGAGAAAGGGCTTGAGAGAGGGGAGATCTTCTGCGATGTCTTCTGCGATGAAGGCGCTTTCAATCTGGAGCAGTCGGCCAGAATACTGAAGAAGGCCAGAGAGCTGGGCTTCTCCCTCAAAATCCACAGCGACGAATTCAGGTCCCTTGGGGGGACTGGCCTTGCCGCTGAGCTGGGGGCAACCTCGGCTGACCATCTGGCGGTCACCCCGGAGGAAGAAGCCATCAGACTCGCATCTTCCCGGACCATCGGAGTTATCCTGCCCGGCACTTCCTTCGGCCTCGGCCACACCCACTTCGCCAACGGCAAAGGGCTGATAGAGAAAGGGGTCGCCCTGGCTCTGGGCACCGATTTCAACCCCGGAACCTGCTGGTGCGAATCCATGCCCTTCATCATGGCCCTGGCCTGCCGCTACTGCGGCCTCTCCCCATCACAGGCCCTGACCGCTTCCACTCTCAATGCTGCCTTCGCCCTGAAAATGGGGGATAAGATCGGCTCCCTGACGGAGGGCAAACAGGCCGATATCGCCCTGTGGGACTTCCCGGACTACCGGCATCTGGCATATCGCTTCGGCAACGTGAGGGCCAGGGCCGTGATTAAAAGGGGGAAAATGGTTTATCCGGATTATCCAGGTAATACCCGAGGCCCCGGACGCTCTTGATGCGGACCGGATTTGAGGGGTCAGGCTCGATTTTCCTGCGGAGCCTGAAAATGTAGTGGCGGACAAGCTCGGGGGTGTAATCGGGGGAGAGGAGGTCTGCAATCCTCCGGGGGCTGAGGATCTGGCGCGGATGGCGGGCGAGGCACTCAAGGACGGCAAACTCCTTCCGGCTGAGCTTCACCGGGCGGCTTCCCAGGAAAAGCTCCTGGGAAGAAAAGTTCACCAGGAGGAAGCCATCGGTGTAAATCTCGGCTCCGGATGCAGAGGAAAATGTTCCCGTGCGCCTGAGGAGGGCTTTAACTCTGGCGACTATCTCCCTCGGGGAGGCTGACTTGAAGATGGCATCGTCGGCTCCCATCTCCAGAGCTTTTATCCTCTCTTCAACCTTACCCGGTTCCACCAGGGCAAGGATCCGAACAGGGGCGATCTCCTTCAACTTTGCGATGAAGCTCCACCGCTCCGGCTCATCGCCCCATTGGGGTAACTCCACTACCACCAGCTGGGGTTTCCAGTGCCAGAAGAGGGCGGCTGCCTGGGTGAAGGATCTGCCAACCTTTACCGCGATGTGGCTGGAACCCAGAAGCTCGCCTATGGTGCTGAGAAGCTGCTCATTTTCCCCCGCAAGCAATACCTTCATCGCCTTCACCTCAAACCTGGCAGGACGGAGGGATTCTTGAGAAAGATAGCCTCCGTTTTGCTTTTGCCATTGATCCTGACCGTGTGGATCGTCGCATCCCTTCCCTCCGAAGGGAAAGCGAAACAGGAGCCACCCATCCTGCGCCCGACCTTCACCCCTACCCCATCGCCCACTCCAACTCCGACACCAACTCCCACCGCCACCCCAACCCCCACGCC
>DAOUCW010000236.1:0-10721 GCA_034431695.1 Anaerolineae bacterium
GCCCCACCCCGACCCGAGGGAATTCCTGGGAGCCTTTGCCCTGGCCGGGACCGTCACCCTGGGACTTGCCCTCTACCTCTCCGAAGCCAGGCTCTCCTTCCTCCTCCTGCTGGTTTTCTTCGTGGGGATAGCGCGGCTCCTCTCCGAAGGTCAGGACTACTGGCTTTACCTTTTCCCGGCCGCTTCCTGTGCCGCCATGCTCTTCCTGACGGCGGGGAAAGGACTGGCCGGAGCCGGCATCCTGGCTCTATCCGTCCTCTCCGGTTACATGGCCCGGGCCTCCCTTGAACTCCTGGCTTACTGGCTGGCGAGCCCCCCCTTCTTCCTCCTGCCTCTGGGGAAAGGGGACAGGTTCAACCTCTACCTGCGGGCTGGTTTGGCTTCGGCCATCGGAGGACTCGGGGCGATATTGGCTTTCCGCCTGCCCCCGGGAAACATCAACCCCATTGAACTTGCCATCCCGGGAGCACTATCGCTCCTCAATGGCATCATATCCGTAATCCTCACCCTCGGCGGTTCCTTCCTTTTGGGGAGCATTACCGGCTCCATAACCCCCCTTCACCTGGTGGAACTTTCGCGCCCGACCCACCCTCTCCTCCAGGCTCTCCTCCTCAAGGCCCCTGGAACCTACCACCACAGCCTCCTGGTGGCCAGCATCGCCGAACAGGCAGCCGAGCGCATAGGAGCCAACGCCCTTCTGACCAGAGTCGGAGCATACTACCACGATGTGGGCAAGATACTGCACCCCCATTTCTTCATTGAAAACCAGTTCAACGGCGTAAATGCCCACCGCTCCCTTGACCCCCGCACAAGCGCCCGGATCATCATAAGCCACGTCAGGGATGGGCTTGACCTGGCGAAGAAATACCGCCTGCCCCCGCAGATTCAGGAGTTCATTGCCCAGCACCACGGGACCGATATAACCTCATACTTCTACCACGAGGAATGCAAGCGCCAGAACGGGAGCGTGGAAGATGATGCCTGCTTCCGCTACCCCGGGCCACGTCCACAGAGCAAGGAGACCGCCATAGTCATGCTGGCCGATGCCTGCGAGGCGGCGGTGAGGGCTGTTAAACCCTCTTCCCCCGAAGAGATTGAGAGGATTGTGCGGAAAGTCATAAGGAGAAAACTGGACGGCGGCGAACTGGACGAAAGTGGCCTCACCATGAAGGAGCTTGAAGAAATCCGCAAGTCCTTCATAACTTCACTCCAGGGGGTGTTCCACCCCCGCATCCAGTATCCGGAAACAGGAGAAGGAGATGAGCAGAGTTGAGATAATTCCAGGGGAAACTCCACCCCCTCTGAAGAGAGGAGAGCTCAGGAAGCTTGCGGAGGCAGCCTCTTTCGCGCTCCAGCAGGAAGGCAGGGAGCGGGGCAGGCTGACCATTCTGATAACCGGTGATGAGGAGATAGCCCGCCTCAACGCCCGCTTCAAAGGAGTGAACGAGCCCACCGATGTCCTGGCCTTCTACACCGGGGGAGAGGATGGATTCGTCACAGCACCAGGCGCCAGGGATTACCTTGGGGATGTTGTGATCTCCTGGCAGAGGGCGGAGGAGCAGGCCGGAGAGCTGGGCCACTCCCTCATGGAAGAACTCATCACCCTGGTCATCCACGGAGTCCTGCACCTTCTGGGTTACCGGGATGATGAGGAGAGCGAGAAGGCGAAAATGTGGGCGAGGCAGGAGGAATTGAAAGCCCTTTTCATGGAGGGAAAGCCATGACCGAACTCCTCTTTGGGACGGCCGGTGTTCCTCTGAGCACCCCAAAGCCCCCTTCAAGTGAAAGGGGGGTGAGACGCATAAAGGAGCTTGGCCTCGGATGCATGGAGCTTGAATTCGTCCAGCGAGTGAGCATGGGAGAAGAGGCAGCCAGAGCCGTAAGGGAAACGGCCTCCTCCCTGGGAGTTGTCCTGAGCGTCCATGCACCCTACTACATCAACCTCAACTCCCCGGAGAGGGAAAAGCTTGAGGCCAGCAAGGGCAGGCTCCTGGCAGCGGCCAGAGTTGGGTGGCTTTGCGGAGCCCGCAACATCGTCTTCCACCCCGGCTTCTACCACGACGAAAACCCGCAGGAGGTCATGAGGAAAATCCGGGACCAGATCCGCGAGGTGAGGGAAATCCTGGACTCGGAAGGGGTAAAAGTGGTGCTCAGGCCCGAGACCACGGGCAAACCATCCCAGTTCGGCTCACTGGAGGAAGTTATCGCGCTGAGCCAGGAAATCCCCGGGGTGGCTCCCTGCGTTGATTTCGCCCACCTGCACGCCCGCACCGGCGGCAAGCTCAACTCCTACGAGGAATTCGCCTCCGTCCTCAAAACCATCAGGGATGAACTCGGCCCCGAAGCCCTGGCCGATATGCACATCCACATCTCGGGGATAAGCTACACCGCGAAAGGGGAAAGAGAACACCTGAACCTGCCGGAATCGGACCTCAGGTATGAAGAATTGCTCCAGGCCCTGATGGATTACGAGGTGAAAGGCCTTGTAATTTGTGAGAGCCCCAACCTGGAGGAAGACGCCATCCTTCTCCAGAGGACATGGGAACGCCTGCGTCAATCCTGAGGGAAAGGTTTGTTCTTCTCCACCAGCTCCCTGAAAATTTCCATCAATTGATAGGCATCCCCTGAGATGCGCCTGACAGTGCACCCCCTGCTTCTCAGCAACTCTTCCTCCTGCTGAGTGACCCGGTCGAACCCTCCCACGATGGTGACGTTGGCGGCGCTGGAGGCTTCTTCCAGGCTGAAACCCACCACCGGCCTGAAGTGCAGGATGTATTCCAGAGCCAGGAGGAGGTCCACCTGAGCCTCCGGTCCGGCACCGAACAGGAGATAATGGTAAATCGGCTTGCCCCTTTCCTCCAGGACAAGCCTCAGAGTTATCGTCTCAAGGCCGTCCACCCTTATATCCGCCACCTTCAGGTCGGTCCCCGGTATCTCCAGGGTGTAGACCCCGGCCGTGAGCCTATCAAAGGAAAAGCGTTCATCCTGCTTTATGACCTGAGCCGCCACCACCTCGCCCTTCCTCAGGAGCATGATGGTCTTCCCGGCCCCTCCGATCACTTCGCCCTTTATCACACTCCTCCCCTCCTCCTTCACCGCTTTCTGGAAGACCACCAGGAAGGAGTGCTGGAACCTCCTGTTGCCGGAGTCCTCATCGGGGTGGTCGTTGTGGATGCCGAAGACCCTGTCGCTGGGCAGGCCGAGGGCTTCCACCGAACAGATCTGCCCCGGCCACAGAGGAAAATTGGTGCCAGGCTCGCTCAGGGGCTTGTCCACCGTGACCACCTGGCTCCCGCCCGGCCAGGAGACTCTGGCCTGAGCTCCGTAGACCCTCCTCCCTTCTTCGTCCAGAATGTCAATGTAGAGCAGGCTGCGGCCCCGGTTCTCTTCTGGAGTGAGATGGTGGATCCGGACGGCCATCCAGTATTTCTCGCCCGGCTCAACCTTCGCCGGCTCCACGTTGACCCCGTAATTCAGGGCATCGTTTTCCCTCTCGGGCATGGCCAGCCTCCTTCAGACTGTAAGGGCCCGGGCAATGGCGTAGCTATCGCCCGGGATGCGCCGGACCTCGCACCCTGCTTCCTTGAGGACCTGCTCCTCCTCAGGCCCGATCAGCCTCTCATCACCCACTATGACCACTTCCTGGGCCCGGGAAGCATCTTTCAGGGAAAAGACAGCCGGCGTTGCGGTCGCCACGAGGTAGCGCAGGGCTATCAGGAAATTGGCCTGGGCAACGGGATCATCGGCCGGGCCGAAGTAGAGGCAACGGGCAAGAGGCTTGCGGGGCTTCTCCGCCGGGATAACGAGGTCCACCTGGTAGGAACTTTCGCCATCCACCAGAAGACCACTCCTGACAAGGCCGATGCCCTCGGCTTTGATGTCATACATCCCCGCTTTTATGTAAAGGAAACGGAATGAGCCATCATCCCCGGTGATGGCTTCAGCTACGGGCGCGCCTTCCCTCAGGAGGATGAGCTTAAGCCCCGCCACAGCCTTGCCCAGTTCGTCCTGAACTTTGCCCTCAATGGAGCTGAACGGCCCTTCAAGGGATAGAGCCGGCAGGGTGAAGAGGGAAAGGCCATCGGTTTCTGCGGTGCCCACCTCCTTCTCGCCCACCACGATCCGGTATCTCCCCCTCGGCAGGCTCTCAAAGCGGAAGGACCCCCCGGCTCCGGCCTTAGTCTCCAGAGCCCAGCCGAAATCCTCCGAGACCAGGCGGATGGCTGCCCCTTCCTCAAGGCCCAGGATCTTCCCCTGGATTGTGCTCCGGAAAGGCATGAGGAGGAAGAAGACCCCCGATTCTTCCACCCTGAGGCCGGAGGCGATGGTGCCGAGGCCTTCCAGTTCCAGGGAATATTCTCCGGGGGAAAGGCCCAGGAAAGCGAAGCGGCCCTCCTCATCCAGCTCGGCAACCTGGGAGAAGCCCGGAGCCTTCAGGTAGACCCTGCGTCCCCTGGCCAAACCTCCGAGTTCACCCTTAACAGCAGCCCCTTTCGGCTGACCGACCGGGAGGAGCTGGAAGTTAACTTCGTAGGTCACAGGCGCTCCCGGCTCCCTCCCGGGCACGTGCGCAGTGTTCAGCCCCTCCGCTACTTCGCTGTCCCAATCCCCCTGGACCACCAGGAGCTGGTATTCGCCGGGGGTGTGGAGGAATTCGTAGTATCCGGGGGGCTTGCCCACCACCTGCCCCGTCACCTTGATGGGGAAGGAAGTGCCCGGAGGTGCCCCTGTCCACGTCATCATTACCTTTACGCCGGATATGGGAACACCTTTTTCGTCCAGAACCTGGCCGTAGAAGAGGCGGCGGTTCATGGTCTCCTCGGGTGGGAGCAGCCTTCTGGTGATGACTTTGTAGCGGTAGCCCGGAGGTGCTGGTAGTGTTATGTCAAATTTTTCCTCTTTCCAACCATCCAGCGCTATGGAGTGGACCGTCAGCGGGCCGGCTTTGAGGGTGTAAATCCCCTCCCCGAGGTTCTGGAAAGAGTAAGCACCGGAAGCATCCGAGGAGGTTTTGGCCAGGGGCTTGCCCTCTTTGATGATTACCACCTCCACTCCCGGCTGAGGTTTGCCCCTTTCGTCCAGCACTTTCCCGGATATAGCTCCCCTGACCCCCACCTCAAGGGGTTCCAGGTCAAGGGCTTTGCTTTCCCCTTCGGCCAGCTCCACTCCGAGGGCGATGGCCCCGACTTTCTCCACCACCACATCGTATTCCCCGGCGGGGACGCCGGAAAACCTGAAGAACCCGGTCACATCCGTGTAGACGAGGCCAACCCTGGCTCCTTTCTGATACAGGGCCACGGGGATGCCGGCGAGACTCCTGCCCTCTCGGTCCCTCAGGATTCCCGCTATGGCGCCTGTGCTCAGCCCGATCCTCACGATGTTAGGCATCGCTTTCACCGCATCCACAGCCGGGAGCCTTCCGCTCAGGCCGAAGCGGTCATTCCAGAAGTCGGTATACCAGGCCTGGCTTTCCCAGGTGGGGTTGAAGTGCCCGATCTTGTAATTGGCGATGAGCCAGTGGCACATGGTGAAGTAGTAAGGGGGAGCCTGACGCTGCATGAAGTCGTTTATGGCCACCACCATATCGCGGTGCATGGCCGGGGTTACGCGGGGGTAGCGGCGATCATCGCGCCAGCCCACCACCGGCCCCCCTTCAGTGGATATGATCGGGATGGAGTGCCCGCACGCCTTAACGATCAAGGCGTTGATCTGCTCGAAGGCCCGGAAGCACGAGGGGTCGTCCATGATGGTGGCGCCGGGGTTTTTGTCCTTCGCACGCCACTCGTTTATCCACTCCATCGGTGTTCCATCCCAGACCCACTCCACCGGGCCGTAGCTCAGGTATTCCTCTGGAGTGAGAGGTTTTCCCTCCTGGTTTACGGGGTCATCCGGATAGTCAAGGGGATGGTTCAGAGTATAATTGTGGATGGCTGCCCATATTCCGGCGTCAAAGAGATCGGGCCTCCTCTTGGCTATTTCGGCGAAAATATCGGTCTTCTCTCCCACGGAAAAAGCCGGTATTGCCGGAAGCCCTCCGAGACCCAGGATCAGGTCGGCATCAATTATTAGGTTCTCCGCCACGATGTCAACCCAGTTGGGAGGCATGTATCCGCCCTTCCACTCAGCCGGCAGGTTGGGTTCATTGTTGGTTTCAAAGTAGCGGACGCCGATGGACACGAGCTTCTTGACCGTCTCCACTTCCCTCCCGCCTATGTGGCCGGGGTTTGGCTCATGGCGGTATAACCTGACCACAGGCATGATCCCTTCCTGGAGCAATGCTTCGCACAGCTTTGCGGAGGAACCCCCGCCATCGTCCAGAACTTTGACCCACTTTATGTTCATCTCTTTGAGTTCGTTTATCCAGAAGCGGAGGGCTTCCCCCTCGGGGTGGTAAGGGCTTGCAGACCAGTGGATGCCCCTCCCGTTATCCTGAGGGGGCCGGGGGAAATCCTTGAGATCCATGCTTTCCTCCCCGGAGCGGTTTATGCCGCCCCTATTTCTTCGGCATGCTGGCGGAAAACTTCCAATACCTTCTGGTAGGTCTCCTGAGGGATGAGCTCGGCCCCTTTCTGGCGGATGTGGTTCTTGAGGGTCTTAGCCGTAAGCACCGGGGTGAGGGGCGAGTGCAGCTCGAGGCGAGCAGCAGGGCTGGTGAAAAGGATGACCTCTTTCACTTCAACCTGGGCGTCTTCGGGAAGCTTCTGGGCGAGGAACTTGCGGAGCCTTTCCGCCTCCCAGGCCACTTCAGCGGTGGGGTTGCCGAGGCTTTCTTCGTAGAATATCCTGAGGAGGTATGACCAGCGGAACTTCCGGCGCCAGCGGCTCCCCTCGCACATTATATCCCCATCGTGAGGCTTGGCCTTGATGACAAAGAGGCCTGTTGGCCCCAGGACCACGTGCTCAGCAGGAAGGACGTAGCTGAAGAGCCAGAAGCGATCGTCCAGGCCCTTGAGGGCTCTGGCGATAACCTCATCGCTGCGGGGCCGTTTCACCCAGCGGTTCAGGTTGTATGTCCCTATGTTGGAGAAGACGAGGCCCAGGAACAGGCAGAGGAGAGAGACGTAGAAATACCGGGGGAAGAAACTGAAGCCAAATCCTGCCAGCAGGACGGCCAACCCTGTTAAGCTTGCGATCTTCCCCAGACGCCCTCTTGAGGCTATGAGCCGCTCGTTAACGACGACCTTCATGGGCCTATTCCCCTGGGTTTTGCTCCAGTATAAAGGAAAAACCTCTTGAAGTCAATTGAGCCGAAGCTCTGGGCCTCCGACGACCGGGATTTCCGCATCGTTGGAGGCCAATTCCCAACCGGCTCCGGGCTCAACTATCCTGGCGGGGAAAGGAACTGGCGGATTTCCTCCCTGAGGTCTCTATCGTAATTCGGGTCGGATTTCATAGCCTCTTCAACCTGGAAGAGGAGGGAGGCAGCGCTTTCGGCTCCGCCGGCGTATTCCCTCAGGAGGAGGTAGAGGCCGAAGCAGAAATCCATGAGGCTCGGCTGGCCCGCCCTTAGCCGCGCCAGAGTGGCCTCAGCCTCCTCCCGGCTCTCAATGTCCAGCTGGGGCATGAGGAGCTTGATCGCCCCGAGGAAAACGTGGGGACTGGCCCTGTAGAGGGCGAAAGCTTTCATGAAGTCATCCCTTATCTTCTGGCGGAGGCGCATGTCGTGGTGCCGGAGCAGATACTGAGCAGTGGTCGTGTATATGGCATCAAAGCCGATCCCTACCGTCTGCCCCCTCACGGTTATATCAAGCAAGCTGGTCCTGGCTATGACGAGGTAGCCCAGCCCCGCCACAATCGCCCTCACCAGGGGGTTCTCCAGCGAGGGGAGGAACTCGCTCCGCACCAGGATGCTCCCAAGGTAAGGCAGAGCCCAGTAGACAAGGGCACAGAAAAGAGCGTTGAGGAGGGCGAAGAGGAGGTAGTATGGTGAGAAGAAGATTTCCCGGAGGCTTCGGGCCTGATACTTGCTGAGAAGCTCCATTGAGCTCGCTACAACGGCGATGGCGATGGCTATCAGGCCGCAGAGAACGGTTTCAATGTCCGGCATCTTTTTACTCGTTGAGTTCAATTAGCTCCAGGACATCGGCCCAATCCGCCTTCTCATCCGAGCGGGGATTGGCCCTTATCTTTTCAACTTTTATGACTCCCCTTTCCTCGAGGACCTTCACGGCTTCCTGGATCACTCCGTAGGGCAAGCGGGTGGAGAAGACCAGTTCCGCTATGGATTGCTTGCCCTGCCGCTTGAGGCTGAAAAGGACTCTGGAGAGAACTTCCTTTTGCGAATACTCCATAGCTTCTCACCTCCGGGGTTATTATAGCGCCTAAAGCGTCGGAGGGCAAGCTTTGCAGATCCAGTGGAATTATTTGCGTATGATGGCATCGGCATACATGCCTGGCTTGAGTTTGTGTTCGGGGTTGGGGAGCTTGACCCGAACGGCGAAGACCTGGGTCACCCTCTCCTCCCTGGTCTGGACCGAGCGGGGGGTGAATTCGGCTTCCGGAGAGATGTAGACGATTTTGCCCCTGAATGTCTCGCCGGGGAAGGAATCCACCCGGACCTCCACTTCCTGTCCGAGCTGCACGAAGCCCAGTTTGGCCAGAGGGATGTAGAGGGTGAGTTCCACTTCGTCCAGGGAAGCGATGGTCACGAGGGTCCTGCCCGGCTGGATGTTTTCCCCAGGCTTCACGGCGCATTCGGAGACGAAGCCAGAGGCCGGAGCATATATGGTGTGCTTGCGGAGGAAGTAGCGGGCCATTTCCAGGGCAGCTTCAGCCTGCTCCACGGCAGCCCTGGCAAGCTCTATCTCCTCGGGCCTCGCCCCCGCCCTGACCTTGTCCAGCTCCGCCTGTGCTGCCTGGAGGGAGGCCTCCGCCTGACGGTATTCCCCTTCAGCCTGGTAGGCCTTGAGGAGGTAGGAGTATGGCCTGGCCTTTTTGTCCTCCAGGTCTTTCAGGTATCTTTCGGCCGCCTCCTTCCTGGCCCTGGCCCCTTCCAGAGCTGCTTCGGCTGCCTCCACCTGATGGGAATAGGAGGTGTAGAGGGTCTTGCCCTGAGCGGAGCCATCGCCCTGATAGCGGTCGCGCATGATCTGGGCGATGCGGAGCTGAACCTCGGCCTTGCGGATTTCGCCCTCGGCGGCGATGAGGTCAGCCCTGGCTTTTTCCACCTCCAGCTCCAGCTCCTGGAGGGATTTGAGCGCAGCGAGGGCGTCCTCCCAAGCCTGCCTGGCGGCTTCCTTTCTGGTGAGGGCCTGATTGAAGGCTGCCTCGGCCAGGTTCAATTCTTCGGGGGTAGCCCCTTTCTGAGCTTTCTGAAGCTGGGCTCTGGCCTGCTCGAGAGCAGCCTCGGCTTCCGCCACCTTCTGCCTCGCCTCGGAATCATCGAGCCGGATGAGGAGCGTCCCCTCCCGGACCTCGTCTCCCTCTTTCACCGCCACCTCCACGACCCTCCCCCCAACCTCCGAGGCGACGGAAATCTCCGTTGCTTCAATGGTCCCCGAGGCCTCCAGAACGGCCGATCCAGTTGCAGCAGACTTAACGCAGCCCGCCGCCATCAGCAGGAGGATTGAAAGGTAAACCACGCGCCTGGCAACGTTCACCATGGCTTACACCTCAGGACAAATTTGCAGCCGCCTCGTATTATACTTCCTGCCCCCTTTCCGTTCAAAGAGGCGGATCATTTCACCCTGAGAGTGCGGAGGCGGTTCAGAGCAGCAGCGAGTTCCTGGGGCCTGAAGATAACATAGTGGCCCATGAGCCGTGGGTCCAGGACGTCCAGCCCCTCCCTCGCTATATCTCTCATGACCAGGTCCAGGATCTCGGCCACAGTCCGGCGGCCGTCCATGTATCGTTCCCGGGCATAATACAGGGCCTGGCCTATGGCGTGCAGTTGCCCGGGATGAACCAGTTGCTCCACTGCCGACAGGTCTATCTCGTGCCGACCGAAAACTATGGACCTTGTGCCCTTAGCCGTTATCTTCACCTCGTATTTGCCCCTGCTGGGATCCAGGCTCCAGGCCAGAGGTATGCGGGGCTTTATCTCTCCGAAGCTTTCGCCCCCTTCCTTCATGCGCTCGGCCTTATACTTCTCAGCTATGGCCCTGGCCTCGGCTGTGACATCCCTCGGCTCATACTCTATCATGGCGATCACGGTATCGGCCACGTCAAAGTAGTCGCCGCTTCCCCCCATGACCAGGATGGTGGAGACGCCGTAATCGGTGTAGAGCTGGCGGACTTTGTCAATGAACGGGGTGATGGGTTCTTTGTCCTTGGAAATCAGCTCCTGCATCCTGTGGTCCCTTATCATGAAGTTGGTGGCGCAGGTGTCTTCGTCCAGGAGGAGGAGTCTGGCTCCGGCCTCCAGGGCTTCTATTATGTTGGCCGCCTGAGACGTGGAGCCGGAGGCGTTCTCGGTGCAGAAGCGGGTCGTGTCCTGACCGAAAGGGAGGTTTGAGATGAACGGGGAAATGTCCACTTTCTCAATCCGGCGGCCGTCCTCAGCCCTTATCTTAACCGCCGAGGGGATCGTGACCACAAGCTCCCTGCCGTCTCCCGGGATGTGATTGTAGACTCCGAACTGGATGGCGTTGAGAAGGGTGGATTTGCCGTGGTATCCGCCCCCCACGATGAGAGTGACACCTTCGGGGATGCCCATGCCCCTGACGGGACCGCGGTTGGGCAGGTGGAATTCCACCCGGAGGGATTCGGGGGAACGGAAGGGG
>DAOUCW010000237.1:0-3918 GCA_034431695.1 Anaerolineae bacterium
GATGTGGGGGGAGATGGGGACAGTCGCAGTCGCCAGGCGGTGAGGTTGGAGCACTCGTGCCCGCAAAGGCTTTTGAAACGGGGGGTCTGAGCCATGAAAAAGCCCCTCTGGGTTCCATCCGAAGCGAGAAAGCAGCAGGCCAATATGAGCCGATTCATGGATTACGTGAACGCCCGCTTCGGCCTCAAGCTCCAGACCTATCACGAACTCCACCAGTGGTCAATTGAAAATATCCCCGATTTCTGGGCCACAGTCTGGGATTTCGTCGGAATTAAAAGCTCAGAGCCTTACACCCAGGTGGTGGATGACCTCACCCGCTTCCCGGGAGCCCGCTGGTTCCCAGGAGCCAGGCTGAACTTCGCCGAAAACCTCCTCCGCTACCGGGACAACCACACCGCCTTCATCTTCAGGGATGAACGCGGGCGGAGGATCACTCTGACCTACGCCGAACTCTACGATAGGGTGGCTCGCCTGGCCAAATCCCTCAGAGCTATCGGCATCAGCCCCGGGGACCGGGTGGTGGCCTACATGCCCAACCTGATAGAAACAGCCATCGCCATGCTCGCAGCCACAAGCCTGGGGGCAGTATGGGCATCCTGTGCCACTGACGTGGGCGCACCCGCCGCCTTAGAAAGGCTGGGACAACTGGAACCCAGAGTCCTCTTCACCGCCGATGGCTACTTCTACAAGGGCAATTTCTACAGCACCCTGGAGAAAGCCGCCGAGGTCGCCAGGGAAATCCCTTCCCTTGAGAAGGTGATTGTGGTCCCCTACGCCACCGAAAATCCGGATGTAAGCATAATCCCCAACGCCGTAATCTGGGATGAATTCCTGGCCCCGGAGAGAGGCCTCCAGATCCCCTTCCAGCAGCTCCCCTTTGACCACCCTGTTTACATAATGTTTTCGTCAGGGACCACCGGAAAGCCCAAGTGCATGGTCCAGGGAGCCGGTGGAGTGCTGATCAACCACCTCAAAGAGCTCATCCTCCACACCGACCTCAGGAGAGAGGACGTAATAACCTACATAACCTCCTGCAGCTGGATGATGTGGAACTGGCTCATGAGCTCTCTGGCCGTCGGAGCCACCATCGTCCTCTACGAGGGCAATCCCAACTACCCCGACCCCTACGCTATGTGGAGGATCATTGAGGAGGAAAGGATCACGGTATTCGGATGCAGCGCCAGTTACATTAACTTCCTGCGCAATCAGGGTGCTTCACCGGGCAAATACCATGACCTCTCTTCCCTCAGGGAAATCTCCCAGACCGGTTCTCCTCTCTCGCCGGAAGGCTTTGAATACGTTTACCGCGAGATCAAGGCCGATCTGCACTTCAATTCCATCTCAGGAGGCACAGATATAAACGGGTGCTTCGCTGCGGGTAGTCCCACTCTGCCGGTGTATGCTGGCGAGCTCCAGGGTCCAGCCCTCGGCATGAAGGTTAAGGCCTACGATGAAAACGGCAACCCCGTATACGATAAGCCTGGCGAACTGGTGTGCGAGGCACCTTCCCCCTCTATGCCCCTCTATTTCTGGAACGATCCTGACGGCAGGAAATACCGGGAAGCCTACTTTGAGTTCTACCCCAACCGCAATGTTTGGCGACACGGCGATTACATCATAATGCACAGCGATACCGGCGGGATCACTTTCCTGGGTCGCTCGGATGCCGTCCTCAAGCCATCGGGGGTGCGCATCGGGACTGCCGAAATCTACCGGCCCCTTGAATCCCTGGAGGAAATCGCAGATGCCCTGGCTGTGGGGCAGAACTGGAAGGGAGATCAGCGGATTATCCTCTTCGTCAAACTGGCTCCGGGCTATACTCTCACGGAAGAACTCAAGGAGAAGATCCGCCGAACCCTCCGGGAGAAAGCCTCACCCCGCCACGTCCCCGCTATCATTATGGAAGCCCCGGATATACCCTATACCCTCAACCTGAAGAAGGTGGAAACGGCCGTTTACAACATAATAAACGGGCGGCCAGTGGTAAACAGGGATGCCCTGATCAATCCTGAATCGCTGGATTTTTACCAGAGCATAGTGCCCCTGCTCCAGGAGGAGTAAATCCGGGAGCTGGCTGAGGCCTGATGCCCTCAGCGCTCTCTGGATAAATATCTCGCGGAGGAGTAAACATGTTGCAGAGGATAGCGACCGCTTTGACCCGCTGGACAATGCGCTACATCCCCGATGCCTGGATCATCGCCGTTATCCTGACCGTGATCGTTTTCATTCTGGCCCTCATCTTCGGGCAGCACAACCTCTATCAACTGATCCAGGACTGGGGCAATGGGTTCTGGGTTCTTCACAGCTTTGCCATGCAGATGGCCCTGATAATCATGACGGGCTACATCCTCTCCACCTCGCGTCCCCTGCGGGCTGCCCTGAACTGGCTCGCAGGCCTCCCCAAAAACCCTGTCCAGAGTGTGGGGCTCATGGCCTTCGTCTCCATGGTCCTGGCCTGGATCAACTGGGGCCTGTCCATAGTGGGGAGCGCCGTCTTCGTGCGTTACATGGTCCGCAAGCAACGGGGGGTGGACTACGGCCTCCTGGTGTGCGCTGCATACCTGGGCCTGGGAGGGATGTGGCATTCCGGTCTCTCCGCTTCAGCCCCGCTCCTTGTAGCCACCCCGAAGCACTTCATGGAGAAAGAAATGGGCGTAATAAGCGTCGGTGAAACCATCTTCTCCCCCTTCAACCTGATCCTGGCCTTCATTGTCCTTGTGGTCTGGACTTTCCTGGCCATGAAGATGCATCCCAGGCCGGAAGATACCGTGGAAGCGGACCCCTCCCTCCTCAAGGAGGAGCCAGAACCTCCCAAGCCTGAAATCAAGACCTTCGCCGACTGGATCGCTCATACCCCCTGGGTGAACCTCTTCGTGGCTGCTATAGGCCTCGTCTGGCTGTTCTGGAACTTCAGCACGAAAGGCTTCAGGGGAATCACTCTGGACACGGTTAACTTCACTTTCCTCATACTGGGCATCCTCTTCCACTGGACGCCGGCTTCTTTCTGCAGGGCTGCGATGGAAGCCGCCACCTACGTCTGGGGTGTGATAATCCAGTTCCCCTTCTACGCCGGAATGTTCGGGATCATCAAGGACTCCGGCCTCGCCGAGGTCTTCGCCAACTGGTTTACTGCCATCGCCTCGGCCAAAACCTTCCCGGTCATAATCTACTGGTATTCCGGGATCCTGAACTACTTCGTGCCCTCCGGGGGTTCCAAGTGGGCTATTGAAGCCCCTTACATCGTCCAGGCCGCTAAAAACCTCGGCGTTCCCCTCAACCAGCTCGTGGTCACTTACGCCTGGGGAGATATGATGACCGATGTGATCCAGCCCTTCTGGGCTATCCCCCTCCTGGGTGTGGCCAGGACTGAGTTCCGCAACATAATGGGATATGCCATCGTCTTCTTCATCGTCTACTTTGTCATCACCACGCTCGCCTTCGTCCTCATGCCTTACCTGTTCTGAAATCCCGGCAAAGTGAATAAAGAAGGGGCAGGCCATGCGGTCTGCCCCTTTCGCGTTTTTCCCGGCGGTCCGGTGAGATGCGTGGCTTACCAGCACGGACCGAAGCCACCGGGGCCGCGCATCCTGCCCTTGCCGAAGCCCCACCCCCAGTTATACGTGAACCGGAACTCCAGAGCCTGCCTCTGGATGCTGAGCCATTTGTCGGCCATCTCCTGGGTTATGTATCCCTTCTGGACCAGGAAGGAGAGCCAGTCCTTCTGAAACTGCAGGCACTGGTCCACTATCGTGGAGAGGGGGACACCCTTCTCTTCGGCAAGCTGGGCGATGGTCTTCCCCTCCCGGAGGGCCGAGGCGAGCTCATCGGTGCTCATCCCCAGGGTTTCGGCGATGGAGTTCATGTTGCAGCCCCACCCGAATCCCTTCCAGGGGAACGGGAAGGCAGGGGCTTTCGGGG
>DAOUCW010000238.1:0-2834 GCA_034431695.1 Anaerolineae bacterium
CACGGAGGCCTCGGCTACCTGACGCCGGGGCCCCTTTTCCCCGCATTCACTGCCTTTTTCGTGGCCTCCATCTTTTCCAGCCTGTTCATCCTCTACCAGGCGAGGCGGAAAGCTTTCACTTCCACCACCCGCCGGCGCCTTTCCTACCTCCTGGGAGCCTTCATCGGGCCAGGTATTGGAGTTTTCCCTTACCTCTTGCTCTCAAGGACGGCCAGGCTCCTCATTCCTTCCCTGGTCCTTTTCCTCTCGGTAGTGGGGAACATCGTGGTAACTCTGATGCTCGTGGTAATGGCCTACGTTGTGGCTTATTACGGAGCCCTCGCCCCTGACCGCATAGTCAAACACCAGTTGATCCACTACCTGCTCCGGGGGCCTTTCGTGGGGATATGCGTAATAGGGGTTATCCTCCTCTTCATGGATGTGGAAAGTTTCCTGGGCCTTCCAGGGGAAACGGTGGCCATCTTCGCCGCAGTAATGACTTTAGTCCTGCTCCAGGTGCTGATAAATAAGGCAAAACCTTTCATCGATCGACTCATTTACAGCCGCGACCGGGATGAGGTCACCTGGATTCAGGAGCTGGACAGCAGGCTCCTCACCACCACCGACCTCCAGCAATTCCTGGAGAGCATACTGGTGGCCCTTTGTGAGCTCATGAGGGTTCGGTGGGGTTTCGTAGCTCTGCGCAATGGGTCTGTAGAGGCCAGGTGTGGGCCTCTGGCCAAAGTGAACGAGGCCCTGAACGTTCTCCCTTCTTCCCTGGAAAAGGCTCCTACCGTGAAACTGGTGGAAGGGCTCAGGATCTACAACCCCTGTTTCTGGGCGATCCCCCTTGAAACCAATGGGGAGGAGATCGGACTGCTGGCCCTTGAAGCCCCTCCACCGGAAGCGGAGTTTTCTTCCGAAGAGCTTGAGGTCTTTGAAACTCTGGTGCGCAGGATAGTGAGAGCCCTTGAGGACAGGATCCTCCAGCAGAAGGTCTTTGAAGCCCTCCGCCACATCATCCCCGATGTGGAGAGCATAAGGCACTGGCAGGCTTCCCTTTACGCGATGCCCGAGAAGGGGGCCGGAGCCATTCTGGAGCTGGCCGGTCCTGATTATCAGCAGTGGGTGAAGGAGGCCCTGAGCAATTACTGGGTTGGTCCCAAGCTGGCCCAGAGTCCCCTCCTCAGATTGCGGGTTGTGGAGAAGGCCCTGAAGGAGCACGGGGGCAACCCGGTAAAGGCTCTGAGGGCTGTCCTCAGGGAGGCCATTGAGGCCCTCAGGCCTGAAAGCAAGCAGCCGGCAGGATCCCTGGAATGGATGATCTACAACATTCTGGAGATGCGCTATCTCCAGGGCAAGAGCCCGAGGGAGATAGCCGAGCGCCTGTCCATAAGCGAATCAGACCTTTACAGGAAGCAGAGGATAGCTATTGAACAGGTATCTAAAATCCTGGCAGAAATGGAACGGAGGGAGGCCTATGGAAGCGGGAAACATGAAGGATGAGGCTATGGTTCTCTCGCAGCCTTCCGATTGGGGAGAGGTGGAACGCCTTTTCCAGGAAGGCGCTATCCTTGAGCTGCCTGTTATAGGATACAATCGTGGGGGTTTCGTGGTGCAATTTAACAGCATAAAGGGGTTTGTCCCCCTCTCCCAGGTTTCCTTCATCCCGTCCGGCCTTTCCCCCAGCGAAAGGCTTTCTTTCCTGTCAAACTGGGTTGGGGAGAAACTCAAGCTGAAGATAATTGAAGTGGACCGCAACCGCAACAGGCTTGTGCTATCGGAGAGGGAAGCCCTTCTGGAAAGCAAAGGGGAAAACTTCTGGGAGAAAGTCCAGCCCGGTAGTGTCCTCAGAGGAGTTGTCACCACTATCAAACCTTTCGGCGTCTTCGTTGAACTCGGCGGGATTGAAGGCCTCGTCCACATCTCGGAAATCTCCTGGAACAGGATTGAGCATCCATCGCAGGTCCTGAAGTCGGGCCAGGAGGTGGATGTTCTGGTCGTGGATGTGAACCCTCAGGAGAGGAGGATCGCCCTGAGCATAAAGCGGCTTCAGCCCGACCCATGGGTTGGGGTTGAGGAGAGGTATAAAGTGGGGCAGATAGTGAGGGGGAAAGTCTCCAGCGTTGCGGATTTTGGCGTCTTCGTCGAGCTGGAGAAGGGGCTTGAGGGCCTGATCCACATCTCCGAGCTGGCCGAAGGTAACTTCATACACCCGCGCAATGTGGTGGAGGAAGGGGATGAAGTGGTGGCCCAGGTCCTGGAGGTAGATGAAAAGAACCGGAAAATAGCCCTCAGCACCAGAAGAGTTCCCCATTCCATCATCAATAAGAGGAAGAGATGACGAGGAACTCATTCCGGGCTCCGGAGAAAGCAAAGGGTGGGATTTGTGGGCTGGGCTGAGTTTGCCTTACAATCTTTGAAAGAATTTCTGGGGAAAAAGCTGGACCTGAGGAAGGTCAGAAAATCAGGGCCTTACGTTCTGATAGCCCTGGGCGTGGTGAGCTTTGTGAGCATTATGCCCTGGAAAGGAGGGATAATAACCGGCTGGTTCGGGAGAGGATGGAAGTTCCTTTTCGGCTTTGGGGCTCTGCCCGCTTCCCTGCTTTCCGCCCTATCGGGCTGGTTTTTGATGAGGAAAGAGCCGCCCTGGAGGCTCATTCTGGGCCTTGAACTCTGCTTCTTCTCCCTGCTTGCCCTCGTTCACCTGCTCTGGCCTACTGCCGATCCCTTGAGCCTGGCTTACCAGGGCAAGGGGGGAGGATACGTGGGTTGGGCTTTATCCTCCTCCCTGGCAGGCCTTATTGGGAAGCTGGGCAGTTCCCTGGCTTTCCTGGCCCTGGCCTTCCTCGGAG
>DAOUCW010000239.1:0-1713 GCA_034431695.1 Anaerolineae bacterium
GCCTTATCCCCTTCCGGGCGAGGGAGCGGAGGGCCGGTTTGTTCAGGCCGTATCCCTCGTAGAGCCTGTCGGGAATGTATGGGATGGCGTTTCCCCCGAGGGCCCTGATTGTCTCCAGCAAGATTGCGGTAGCTGCCACCCCATCCACATCAAAATCGCCGTAAATGGCGATGGGTTCCCGCCCCTTGATGGCCTTGCGGATGCGGGTGACGGCTTTCTCCATATCTTTCATCTTGAAGGGATTGAAGGGCTCTTCCCCCCCTTTAAGGAAAGCTTCAATCTGGGATACCGTCCTGGCCCCCCGGTTGTATAGGATTTTCACCACCAGGGGCGGGATTCCGGGGAGTGATTCAATGAGTGAAGGCGGGGGTGGAGGAGCTACGACCCACCTGGCTTGGCTCATCTTACTTAAGGGTTTTCACCAGCTTGGCGAACTCTTTGAAGGGGATGGCCGTTAACGTCTGGGTTGAGGTTGCTCCGAAAGAGTTGAGGATAAGGGCAGCCTTCGCTGCCGAAAGGGCATCCGGGGCTTCAATGATGTGGAGGAAATCGTAGGCTCCCAGCAGGGCATAACTGGCGATGCGCTTGACTTCAGGGCAAACCTTCTTGAGCTCCTTTTCAAACTCCTCGTCCATTTCCCCCAGGTCTTTAAGCCTCTTTATCCCTTCCTCCGATACCTTGGACAGGATCACGAAGGTCGCCATACTTTTCCCCTCTGAGGACTATATGACAGCGGCGGCAGCGGGGCTCGTATATCTCCTGTGCCCCCACCAGTATGACCGGATCATCGTAAGAGGCGGGACGCCCGTTTATCAGGCGCTGGGTCCTCGTGGCCGGTGCTCCACACACCACGCAGATAGCCGATAGCTTGTCCACCTGCTCTGCCTGGGCCATGAGCAATGGGACAGGCCCGAAGGGCTCGCCCCTGAAGTCCATATCGAGCCCCGCCACTATAACCCTTATACCTCTTTCGGCCAGCTCGTTGCAGACTTCAGCAATCTCCCAGTCGAAGAACTGGGCTTCATCTATGGCCACAACTTCCACATCGGGCTCAAGGAGTTCCAGGATCTGGCGGGCCTGCGATACCGGGATTGCCTCCAGGTCGGCCCCGCTGTGGGATATGACTTTTTCCGGGTGGTAGCGCTTATCTATGCTGTGCTTGAAGACCTGGACTTTCTGGCGGGCGATGCGGGCCCTTTTCACCCGTCGGATTAACTCCTCGGTTTTTCCCGAGAACATGGGCCCGCATATCACCTCAATCCACCCTGAAGGGTAATGGGGATGCATGCCCTTACTCTTCCCCTTCTTTCCGGCTCATTTCTTCCGTCTTCTTGAGCCTCTTCTTGAAGCGTTCAACCTGCCCTCCGGTATCCACTATGCGCTGCTCCCCGGTGAAAAAGGGATGACAGGCGGAGCATACGTCGGTCCGGATTATCTTCTTCGTGGCTCCGGTTATGAATGTATTGCCGCAGGCGCATATAACCTGGGCATCGGTGTAAAATTCGGGGTGTATGCCCTTTTTCATCCTCGCTTTCACCTCCTTTCTAAGCTGTAACCGGAAGCACGCTGACCCAGGTCCTGCCGCCCTTCTTTTCGAACTTCACGATTCCGTCAATCAGGGCGTAGAGGGTGTAATCCCTCCCAACACCCACATTGGTTCCGGGTTTGATTTTGGTGCCCCTCTGACGGACCAAGATCGTGCCAGCTCTGACA
>DAOUCW010000240.1:0-11323 GCA_034431695.1 Anaerolineae bacterium
TCTTCCAGAGCTTTGAGTTCCCCCACTTTGACCCGGAGGGAGGTGGCGGGGATGAGGCGGAAGTGGCGGAGGATTGCTTCCCGCCATGGCCTGAGGATTTCCTCGGCGAACTGGGCGATGGATTCCGGACTGAGGGCGAGGCCTTCCACAAGCCCTGCCGCCAGGAGGGAAGCTGAACTGTATTTCACGATTACCGGGACGATTTCCTCAGTGCCCAGAGTGGAAATTTCGGGGGGACGTTTGTAAGGGCTCATTTTGCCTCCTTAACTTTCTTCCTCCAGTAATCCATGACATCTTCCAGGGTTTTTTCCAGGGGGATTGAGGGGGTCCACCCGGTATCGCGGTGGAGTTTGGAGTAATCGCACAGGGTCGCCGGGACATCGCTCGGGCGCATGAGGGATGGGTCCTGCTCCACCCGCACCTCCACCCGGCACATTTTGAGGAGCATTTCCAGCACTTCCCTTATGGAGTAAGCCTTTCCGGAGCCGATGTTGTAGACTTCCCCAGGCTTTCCCCTGGTGAGGGCGAGATAGTAAGCCCGGACGACATCCCGGACGTCGGTGAAGTCGCGTTTTGGGGAGAGGTTCCCCACTTTTATGATGGGAGGGCGGAGGCCGGCTTCGGCTTCGGCGAGCTGCCTGGCGAAGGCCGGGATCACGAAGTCGGGCCTCTGGCGCGGGCCGGTGTGGTTGAAGGGCCTGACCCGAACGACGTCCAGGCCGTGGGATAGGTGGAACTGGAGGCCCAGGAAATCCTGAGCCACCTTGCTCACGCCGTAAGGATTACTGGGGCGCAGGGGGGTGTCTTCCCGGATCGGAAGCTCTTCCTCCCGCACTGCCCCGTATTCCTCATTGGAGCCCACCACCAGGATGCGGGCATCAAGCTTGAGGTTGACAACCGCCTGGAGGATGTTGAGCTGTCCCCTGACGTTGTTCTCAAAAACACCCCATGGGTCCCGCCAGGAATCGGGGACGAAAGCCATGGCGGCCAGGTGGAATATGTAGTGGGGGCGGATCTGCGCCAGGATCTCCTCCAGGCCCCTGTAGTTCCCGAGGTCTCCCTGAACCAGCCTGATTCTGTCCTGGAGGTGGGCGACGTTCTCCGGGGAGCGGTGGATCAGGCCTGAGATTTCCCAATCGGTGTTTTCCAGCAGGAATTCTGCCAGGTGACTCCCGGCGAAGCCTCCTATGCCCGTTATGAAGGCGCGCACTTAACCCTCCGGTCAGGGGTAAATCCTTCCCAGCGTCCTCGGGAAGGGGATGGTTTCCCTTATGTGCTGGAGGCCGCATATCCAGGCCACCGTCCTCTCCACCCCCAGCCCGAAGCCGGAATGGGGCACCGTCCCGAATTTCCTCAGGTCAATATACCACTGGTAGGCTTCCCTCGGCAGGTTGTGTTCCCTTATGCGTTGCTCCAGCAACTGGGGGTCCGAGATCCTCTGCCCCCCACCGATGATCTCACCGTAGCCTTCGGGAGCCAGGAGGTCAACCGAGCGGCAAACTTCGGGGCGGTCCGGTTCGGGTTCCATGTAGAAAGCCTTGGCCTGAGTGGGGTAGTGGTGGACGAAAACAGGCTTCTCAAACCGCATGGAGATTATGGTTTCGTGCGGGGCACCGAAGTCCTCGCCCCACTCCAGGGGTTCTCCTGCCTCCTTGAGGATTTCCAGGGCCTCATCGTAGGAGATGCGGGGGAAAGGAGGCTCAACCTTCTCCAGCGGGGAAATGTCCCTCTCCAGCACTTTGAGCTCGTTAGCCCTTTCCTTCAGGACTGTCTGGACCACATAGGTTACGAGTTCCTCCTCCACGCGCATGCAATCTTCCAGGTCGGCGAAGGCCATTTCCGGCTCCACCATCCAGAACTCCATCAGGTGGCGGCGGGTTCGGGATTTTTCCGCCCTGAAGGTGGGGCCGAAGCAGTATACTTTGCCGAAGGCCATTATGGTGGCCTCGTTGTAGAGCTGGCCGCTCTGGCTCAGGTAAGCAGGCTGCCCGAAGTAATCGGTGGCGAAGAGGGTGGTGGTGCCCTCGCAGGCGGCCGGCGTCAGGATAGGGGCATCAATGTTTATGAAGCCGTGGGAGTCAAGCCAATCCCTTATGGCCTTTATCACGGTGGCCCTTATGCGCATTATGGCCCACTGGCGGGTGGAACGGAGCCAGAGGTGGCGGTGATCCATCAGGAATTCAATCCCATGCTCTTTCGGGGTGATGGGGTAATCCTGGACGAACTGGAGGACCCGGAGGTCTTTAACTTCCACTTCGTATCCGCCCGGTATGCCGGGGGCTTTCGGCTCGGCCCTGAGGGTGCCTTCAACGATCAGGGATGATTCCTGGCCCACGCGGTGGGCAGCTTCAAAGGCTTCCGGGGAAACGTTCTTCTGGAAAACGACGGCCTGGATTATTCCGGTGCCATCCCTTACCTGGAGGAACTGGAGCTTGCCCTTGTCAACCTTGCCGTAGAGCCACCCCTTTACCCTGACCTCTTCGCCAACGAACTTAGGTGCCTCTTCAATCCTTATGTCCCTGGCCATCTCCCCCTCCCCAGCCTTTCCCCGATTCTGGAAGCATTATATCATCACTCCCGAAACTTGACAAAGGGTCAAAAGCCACCCCCTGCGGCGATCTGCGGGTAGCTCCGGAGCGTTCCCGTGCCGGGAGAGGGCTGCAGGCCACCCACCGTTTTGACACTTGCGAGTTTTTCCGCTAACATTTTACCCACCTCGGGTGAGCGGTGGCAGAGGGTATGGGTTACATAATCTACGCTTTATTTCGCCTGGCTGCATGGTTTTCCAATCGCCTGCCACCCTGGATCAGTTACAGGGTGGCTCTCCTGATAGGCGATATCCTCTACCTGGTTAGCCTGAGGGTGAGGGATAACCTCTTGGATAACATCCGGCACGTCACGGGGCGAAGGGATGGGCGCATCGTGCGGAGGATTTTCCGCAACCTCGCCCTGAACCACGTGGACCTGTTCATGACTCCGCGCCTTTCCCCGGAGGTTCTTGAAAGGAGGCTGGATATAGAGGGCTTTGAGCGCTTTCTGGAAGCCTTCAGCAGAGGTAAGGGGGTCATCCTGGCCTCAATCCACATGGGTTGCCCCGACTTCGTGGCTCAGGTGCTGGCCTTCAGGGGTTTCCCCGTCACCATACCCGCCGAAGTGATTGAACCGCCGGCCTTTTTCCGCTTCATGACGGAACTGAGGGCCTCTCATGGCCTCCGGATCATCCCGGTCAATGGCCCTGTGCTGGAGTTGGTGAGGGCCCTGCACAGGGGGGAAGTCATAGCCCTGGCCCTGGACAGGGACGCCACGGAAAGCGGGGTTGAGGTTGAATTTTTCGGCAAACCAGCTCGCCTTCCCGATGGGGCCGTTCGCCTGGCTTACCGGGTTGGAGCGCCAATAGTCATGGCTTTCTGCGTGAGGAAGTCCGATAATTCCTTCAAGGTCTGGGTGGAACCGCCTCTTTATGTGGCTGGCGAAGGGTCCAGGGAGGAAATAATCGCCAGAGCACGCGAGAAAGTGATTGCCACAATGGAGAAATACATAAAAGCTTACCCCGAGCAATGGGTCCTTTCCGTGCGTCTGTGGAGGGAGAGCGATGAAGATAGCCCTGGTCTCTCCCTATGATTTCTCCGTGCCCGGGGGGGTGGTCAAGCATATCTACTACCTGAACAAACACCTGCTGGAAATGGGGCATCAGGTCAAGATAATTGCTCCGTGCTCCCGGGAAGATGTGCCCCTCCCTGAATACCTGATCAAAGCTTCAAGCCTGGTGGTCGGGATACCCTCGGCAGGGTCTGTGGCGAGGGTTTCCATATCTCCCCTCGTTTACAGGAAAGCCAAGAAGATCCTGGAACAGGAGAACTTTGATGTGGTCCACATCCACGAACCTCTGACCCCTGTGCTCCCTGTGGCCGTCCTGAGGCATTCCAGAGCCATCAATATAGGGACTTTCCACGCCTACAGGGCCGATCCCCATCCCGTTCTTGAATATTCCGACATCCTGCTGCGCCGCCTGGCCGACAAGCTGGATGGGAGGATCGCTGTATCCAGGGCGGCGAAGGAATACATAAGCCGCTATTTCCCCGGCGATTACCGCATAATCCCCAACGGTGTGGACCTGGAACTGTTTGAAGCCAGGGCCAGGCCTGTTGAGCGCTTCTGCGATGGCCGTCTGAACATCCTCTTCGTGGGGAGGCTCGAGAAGCGCAAGGGGTTGAACGTGCTGCTGGAAGCCTTCCGACTCGTGCGGATGGAAGTCCCCGAGGCGAGGTTGTTGGTGGTGGGAGCCTTTGACGATGAGGACAAAAAACCTTTCATTGAATTCATCCGCCGGAACCGGATCCACGGGGTCCGCTTCATAGGCCGGGTGCCCGAAGAGGAACTCCCGAGGTATTATCACACCTGCGATGTCTTCTGCGCTCCATCCCTCGGATACGAAAGCTTCGGGATGGTCCTGGTGGAGGCCATGGCCGCAGGGAAGCCGGTGGTGGCTTCCGCAATCCCCGGTTATACCGAGGTGGTGAAGAGTGGGGCAGAGGGGATCCTCGTCCCCCCGGGTGACCCCCAGGCTCTGGCCAGGGCGATAATCCATCTGCTGAGGAATCCAAACTTGAGGGCTATCATGGGCGAGATGGGCAGGAGGAAAGCTGCCCGCTATTCCTGGCGCCAGATCGCCTCGGAAGTGGTGGATTTCTACTGCGAAGTGGCCGAGCGCAAAGGCGTTAAAATCCGCTGAGAAGAGGTAAGAAAATGCTTGGGGAATTGCTCCGGGAGAAGACCCGCAAGGTGGTGGCGAGGATCGCGGAGTTCATAGGAGCTACAGGCATTTCCCCGAATGCTTTAACCCTGCTGGGGTTCCTGATGACTTTGCCGGTGGCCTTTTCCCTCGCTTCCGGGAAATGGCAATTGGGGGGAGTGCTCCTCATCCTGGCCGGCCTCTTTGACGTTGTGGATGGGGCTGTGGCCAGGGCCATGGGCAGGGTGAGCCGGTTCGGCGCATTTCTGGATTCAACCCTGGACCGCTTTGGCGAGGCCGCAGTATACCTGGGCCTCGCGGTCCATTACCTTAAAAGTTCCGATTTAACGGGAAGCCTTCTCTGTTACCTGACCCTGGTCGGCTCATTCATGGTCAGTTACACCAGAGCCAGAGCCGAAGGCATCGGGGTGGAGTGCCGGGAGGGCTTTTTCACCCGCTTTGAGAGGATCGCCGTGCTTGCACTGGGGCTGTTCATCGGTAAACCCCTGTGGGCGCTCTGGGTCCTGGCTCCTTTCTCAAACCTCACCGCCCTCCAGAGGATCTACCTGGTCAGGAAGGCCCTCAGTGGAAGAGATTATCAAGCACCATCATCACGATGAAACCTCCAAGAAGTCCGGTGGTTCCGACGCGGGCATAGCCTTTGCGGTGGGTTTCCGGGATTATCTCCTCGCTTATGACGTAGAGCATGGCTCCGGCGGCAAAGCCCATTGCTACCGGGACGATGGGCCTGGCCAGGGCCACGGCTGCAGCTCCCAAGAAGCCCGCTATGGGTTCCGCCAGGCCCGAAAGAGTGGCATAGAGGAGGGAACGGAGAGGGGAGTATCCCTCGCGGATGAGGGGAAGGGCAACGGCCAGCCCTTCCGGCATGTTCTGGATGGCTATGGCGATGGCCAGGGTTACCGCTGTGGCGAGATCGCCGCTGCCGAAGCCAACTCCGACGGACAACCCTTCCGGGAAGTTGTGCAGAGTGATGGCCAGTATGAGGAGCCATATCCGCTTCAGTGTGGAGGAGGGGCCTTCCGCCCCGCTCACGAAGTGGATGTGGGGTATAATCCTGTCGGAATAGGCCAGGAAAATGGCTCCTATCACAATGCCTGAGGAGGTCAACCATATCCCGCCCACCTTTATAGCCGGGACGAGGAGACTGAAGGCCGTTGCGGCCAGCATGACGCCCGCAGCAAATCCCAGAAGGGCATCCAGGACTTTATCCGAAACATTCTTGAACACCAAGACAGGCAGTGCTCCCAGGCCAGAAGCCAAACCCGTGGCCACGGTGGCCAGGGTTCCGTAGAGGATAAGCTGCCAGCCGGACATCGCTCCATTCATAGTTACACCCCCGGGGCAAAATTATAACCGGAAAACAATAGATGACCAAGACGGTGGTTTTTGTCCTGATGCTTTCGTTAGTGATAGTGCCCGGTAATCCCCTGGTGGCTTTCACTGCCTTCCGGGATGGAAACTGGGACCTTTACGCGCTCGAGCCTGATTCGGGCAGGCTTTTCCAGCTCACCTATCACCCTGCGGAGGACCGGGATCCGGCTCTCTCGCCCGACGGCAGGAAGGTTGCTTTTTCCTCCCGTCGCGATGGTAACTGGGAGATATACGTTCTGGATGAAGAGGGCAACATAAACCGCCTCACCGCCAATCCCCACTACGACGGTAAACCCGCCTGGTCCCCCGACGGCCGATACATCGCCTTTGAATCCTCCAGGGCAGGGGACCTGGACATCTGGGTTATGAGGGCTGATGGCTCCGACCCCCGCAATCTGACCCCCGAAAGTCCCGCCGGGGACGCCGAACCATCCTGGTCGCCCGATGGTCGCTTCATAGCTTTCACCTCCTGGCGCTTCGGGGATAAAGACCTTTTCCTCCTGAACTTCAACACAGGGGAGCTCACCCAGCTCACCACCGAAACCACCGACGAATATTCCCCTTCCTGGTCACCAGATGGCAGCAGGCTTGCCTTCGTCCGGGAGGAAAACGGGCGCAGGGCAGTCTGGATTATGGAGGTGGAGAGCCGGAAAGCTTACCGCCTGAGCTGGCTTTCGGCGGATGATTCCCCGGTCTGGCTTCCTGATGGCCGCCTCGTCTTCATCTCCCATCGCTACGATGGGGAAAGGCTTGTGCTGGATGAGAAGCCGGGCGCGCTTTGCGTGCCCAGGTTCCTCCTGGGGCCGGCCTTCCTGGGAGGAGGCTTGAGCTCGGCCGCCTCTTTGAAGGTTCCGGCAGATGAAGTGCCAGCCCATTACCTTGAAAGCTCTCCTCCCCCGGAGCCTGTGGGCAGGAGCGTGCTTGTGGAGGTTCCAGGGGTCAGAGTTTACGATCCCAGGCTAAGCGGCGCGGTGGTGGAATCCTTCAACTCCCTGAGGGAAAGGATCCGCAGCGAGGTGGGCTACGACTTCCTGGGCAGGCTCAGTGAAGCTTTCCGCCCCCTTGATTTCCAGAGCAAGCAGTCCGACTACACGAGCTGGCACAAAGCCGGCAGGGCCTTTGACATATACTTTGACACAGATCAGGTTCTGGTGGTCCGGGAGGAAATGGGGGGAGAAACGCGCTGGCGGGTATACCTCCGCTGTGCACGACAGGATGGCTCCTGCGGAGAACCCCTGCGCTGGCACCCATGGGAGATCAGCTTCATCCCTTCAGGGGAGGGCCAGCCAGGATCTATCCCCAGCGGCTATTATGTGGATTTCACCAGGATGGCCATGGAAGCGGGCTGGGAGCGCATAGCTGCCCACCAGGGGGAGGACTTTGACTGGCGTCAGGATTACAAGGCTCTGGAATTCTGGCATTACCAGAAGAGGGACGGGCTCATCTGGTATGAGGCTATGGAACAGATCCACCCCGCTGAAGAATTGCAAACCCTCTTTTCCTGGGAGAAGGCGGCTGAGGCCGGAGTGCCCTTTTACCTCATCAGGCTCAAGGGCATAAAGCTGCCCCCGGATCAGGCTGTCTGGCACAAATTGAAGGCCAACTGACGCCGGTTTCCGGATTTACGATGGCCCCGGGCGAGTCAGCGGATGATGGCTTCCAGGAGGGCGAAGGGGGTTAATCCCTTTCCCTCAAAGGGTTGCTTTTCCAGAAAATCCTTCAATTCTTCTGGGCCGGGGAGGCGCTCTCCGGCTCCTATTACTGTGCAGGCCATGGCGCCCAGCAGGTTCCCCAGCACCCCGCTCCCTTCAAGCCCCAGGCCGAAAAGTTCCCCAATGATGAAACCTGCGTTGAAGGCATCGCCTGCCCCGGTCGTGTCCACGGCTCTGACCTTTACAGCCTGGATTGCCTTCAGGCTATTTCCATCGCTCACGAGGCACCCCTTTTCCCCCATTTTAACCGCCACTTTCCTGGCTCCGCGCTTGAGGGCATATTCTGCAGCTTTCTCGGGGCTTTCGTGGCCTGTGAGGGCACGGCCTTCTTCCTGGCTCAGGAAGAGGACCTGGAGCAGAGGTATTGCTTCATCAACCTCCTTGCGGGCCTGGAAGGCTGCACATATCCCGACGTCAAGGCTTGCGCTTACGCCCATCTCCCGGGCTTCCTCCAGGATTCTGAAGGCAGTGGAGCGCTGCGGCTCCCGGAGGAAGGAATAGCCCGAAATGTGAACCCACTTCAACGTGCCAGGGCCTTTCTCCTTCAGGGAGACGGGCATCAGGTTGACGTTTGCGCCTCTCTGGCCGAAGATGGTCCTCTCTCCATCAGGGGTGACGGCTATGAACATTATGCCGGTAGTCAGTTCGGGGTCCCGCTGGACCAGGTTCACATCAACCCCGGTCTTTTCCAGGAGCGAGAGGGCATAATCCCCGAAAGGGTCCATTCCAACTCGCCCCAGGAGGCAGGTTCTCACCCCGAAGCGGGCCAGGACAACGGCGGTGTTGGTGGCTGAGCCGCCGAGGTGAACCTCCGCCTGGTCGGTAACCCCTTCGCCGCCTTTGCTGGGGTAGAAGGGTATGGGGGCAATTACATCCAGGTTTATATCGCCCACCGCCAGAACTGAGCACTCGTTCGCCATGGGGTCAGGAAGCCAGGATCTTTTCCACCAGAGCTATCTCTTCTTCCAGGGAGCTAACTTTGCCGTCCAGTTTTGCATCCCGCAGGGCCATGAGGATTTTGCGGTAGATCGGCCCGGGCGGTATCTTCATCACTTCCTGGAGGTAGTGTCCATCAATCTCCGGCCTGACGAACCTGAGGTTGCGCTGGTAGAGGTCAAGGCGCTGGCGGGCGAGCCACGAATCGGTAAGGATGCGGGCGAGGAAGCGAGCCCGGTCGGAATAAGGGGAGAGGAGCCTGTAGATGGCGCTGGGGGCAAGGTCCTCAGCCGAAAGCTGCGGGAGGATTTCCTTGAAGGCCTGCAGTTCCCGCATCAGGGATGAGTCATCCTGGGGTGGATGCAGGCGCTTTATGAGGGCCTCCAGTTCTTCAGGTTTCATCCTGTAGGTGAGGAGGGCCAGGTATAAGGCGCCTATCGGTTCGTAGTGGGCCCGCTGGCTCGGGGAAGGCGAGGCGAGCTCGTAGCCTATCTCCTGGGCTACGGGCATCTCTTCCCGCAGGGTGCGGAACTTCTCAGTTATCCAGCCGTCCCCCTCAAGGGAGGGGTGAATTTTCTTGAGGACCTTTATCTCCTCAAGGCGCCTGATAGCCCTCTCGGGTTCGTTCTCCTGGAGGATGAGGCGCAGTTCGTGGTAGATCCTCTCGCCGCTGACCCTGTCCAGGAGGTCAAGGGCGCTTTCCACAAGCTCCAGGGTTCGGGTTTCTATCCGGAAGCCGAGGCGCTGCTCGAGCCTGACAGCTCTGAGGATCCGGGTCGGGTCTTCAACGAAGCTCAGGTTGTGCAGCACCCTTATCAGCCCTCTTTCCAGGTCCTTGAGCCCACCGTAGAAATCGTAAAGCTCGCCGAAGCGGTCCGGATTCAGGGAAATGGCCAGGGTGTTTATGGTGAAATCGCGCCGGTATAAGTCCTGCTTGATGGAACTCATTTCCACTTCGGGCAGAGCGGATGGGTGCTCGTAGAACTCAATGCGGGCGGAAGTGAAGTCCAGGTGGTTTGGATAGCCCATGGCAAGCTTCTGGGGGTCTTCAATTATGAGCTTGGCCGTTCCGAAGCGGGTGTGGCTCCTGACCCTTCCCCCGAAGTCCTTGGCCAGGGCTTTAGCGAGGGCTATCGCATCCCCTTCAACCACCAGGTCCAGGTCAAGGGTTGGCATTCCCAGGAGCAGGTCCCTGACAAACCCGCCGACTATGTAGAGCGAGAAGCCCAGATCTCGGGCCTTCTCTCCGCTCTTCTTCAGGATGTCAAGGAGGGGTGGTGGCAGAGCTTTCTCCAGTTTCCGGGCTAT
This sequence comes from Anaerolineae bacterium, assembly GCA_034431695.1. Classification (GTDB taxonomy): domain Bacteria; phylum Chloroflexota; class Anaerolineae; order SpSt-600; family SpSt-600; genus SpSt-600. Next base: position 10,081 of record DAOUCW010000240.1, read on the forward strand.
CTCCGAAGCCGGCCTTGTGGCTATCCCTCCGCTCCAGAGCTTTATCAGGTCGGTTCTGGTAACGATGCCGATCACCTTCCCTTCCGAGACCACGGGGACCTGGCCTATGCCGTGCTCCAGCATTATTTTCTGGACCTTTTCCACCGGGTCATCGGGCGATACACTGACATCTCCCTTGTGCATGTAGAGCTTTATCGGATTCTGGCCGAGGCCGTGGTGGAGGGCTTTGTCTATCTCGCGGCGGGTCAGGATACCGACTACTTTCCCGTCCTCCACCACCGGGAAGCCTTCGTGGCCGTATTTCCTCATGGCCTCGGCGGCTTCATCAACGGTGGTGTCGGGGGAGAGGGTGTGGACGCCGTAAGACATTATGCGGGATACGGTTATTCCGGGCTTTATGGAGGAGCGGATGGCTTCCAGGAGCTTCTCACGGACTTCGGGGAGGGAAAGCCCCTGGATGAAAGCGGCGGCGGCTCTGGAGTGTCCTCCTCCTCCGAGCTTGGAGGCGATAAGGCCCACATCCACGCTGTCCACTGAACTCCGGGCCACCATCTGTATCCGGTCGCCCATATCCACAAGGACGAAGAGGGCATCGGGCTCCAGAACGTCTCTGAGGAGGTGGGCGAGAGTTGATATCTCTTCAACGTAGCCCTGGAATGAAGCGGTGGAGATTATTATTGAGTGGCCGTGGAACTCGTATGGGTAAGAGCCGCTGAGGAGCTTACTGTATAGTTCCCTCTGGGCTTCTGAAAGGGGGTAACGCAGGAATCGGTTCACGGCCGAGAGGTCAGCGCCCATTTCCAGAAGCCGGGCGGCGCACCTGACATCCCTCGGGGTTGTGCCGGCATGGGAGAGGAAACCTGTATCCTCGTATATTCCCAGAAGGTAGAGGGTGGCCTCGACCGGGGTTATCGGGACCTGCATTTCCAGGAGTTTTTCCACCAGGATAGTGGTGGTGGCTCCGGTATCTCCGCCCACATAGCTCATCCTGTCGTCCAGCTCGCGGGAGAGGGGGTGATGGTCAATGAAGAGGATGCGAGTCTGGGGGCCCATGCCCCGCAGGGTGACAAAGCTCTGGGTATCAACGACTATTGCTCTGGTTATGGGGGAGCGGGGCAGGTCCTTTGGCGAAAGGAAAGGCAATTCATCCCCGTAAAAGGAGAGGAATTCCCGGACATTGCGGTTAAGGCGGTGAGGGAGGACGGGGATGGCCGGGGGGTAAACTCTGGCTGCCGCTAAAAGG
>DAOUCW010000241.1:0-2951 GCA_034431695.1 Anaerolineae bacterium
TGATGCGGTCCAGTTAGCCGTTGCCCTCCGCTGCCAGCAAGCCCTTGGCCCTATCCCGATGCTCCTTACTTTTGTCAGCGGTGACCGGGCGCTCCTTGCCGCCGCCCAGGCCGAAGGACTCCTCACCGATAACCCCTTTGACCACATAGCCCCTGAAGACAAACCACGCCCGTCATGAATAGGCCAGCAGGCATCCGGCAACCCGAGGTGATGCCGTCGCTCAGAGCAGGGCGTGATGTCTACCGCCTCCACCAGACCTCACCACAGCCGGGCCTGCGCACTTCAGGGCCATCCACTTCGGCCTGACAGCCCTGTCTGAACGGTGGAACTGAAGGACAGAGCCTGCTGTTTACCCTCTCTACCGGGATCCAGAAAGTTTCCCGCTTATCTCGGTGATGCCCGCACCGGGCACCTCAATGAGCACCTTTCAGCCGCCCTCCAGCGCCCGTTGGGCTGGCTTCTTCAGGTGTCGGTCCAGAAACTCCAGAGCGCCCTCCGCATCCCGGTCCAGGATGATGCGGTAGAGCTCCAGAAGTTCTTCATCCGTAAGAACGATCGTTAAGCCCTTTTTCATCGCAGAACCGAGGGAGCCTAAGGTCACAGCCTCCGGCCACCCATACCTTAGCCTGATACCACGGAACCGCTTCAGCGGACACCGCCTTTATCTGCTGGGGTGAAGCTCGCCTGTCACTTAGAATTTGTGCAAATTTGCACGAAACCCGGGTAAGCTACGCTCCAGGTTATGGGGTCATCCCGCTATCGCTGGAAATGCCAGGGCCTGAAGGCAAGGGAGCGCGCCCCCGGGATCGGACTGAATGAGGTTTTTCCCAATTAGCTGCAATCCTTTGACACCACTTGAGAGTTACTGTATACTTTCTCTGGTTTCAATCCGTGCACCGGAGGATAGCCGATGAAGGTGGTTATCCCGCTGGCGGGATTGGGGACACGGCTCAGGCCCCATACCCATACCCGCCCGAAGCCTCTGGTTGTGGTGGCCGGCAAGCCAATCATAGGCCACATACTGGATCAGTTTGCCGGGCTTGATGTGGAGGAGTTCGTCTTCATTGTGGGGCATCTGGGGGATAAAATCAGGGATTACATTGAGTCGCACTACAGGCTCCCCAGAACCAGTTACTTTGAGCAGAAGGAGCTCAAAGGCCAATCCCACGCTCTCTGGCTGGCCAGGGAACGCCTCCATGGCCCCATCCTCATAACTTACTCCGATACCATCGCCGAGGCCGACCTATCGGGCCTGGATGAGCTGGAGGCCGACGGCATCTTCTTCGTGAAGGAGGTGGAAGACCCACGGAGGTTCGGGGTGGCGGAGGTCAGGGATGGCTTCGTGACCAGGATCATTGAGAAGCCTTCAACGAAGGAAAACCGACTGGCAGTAATCGGGCTCTATTACATAAAAGATGCCGAATGGCTCCTAAGGTGCATTGAAGAGCAGATGGCCCGCAATATCCAGCTCAAAGGCGAGTTCTACCTGGCCGATGCCCTCCAGATCATGATAGAGCAGGGGGCACGCTTCATCGCCCGCCCGGTGAGGGTCTGGAAGGATTGCGGCAAACCTGAGACCCTGCTGGACACGAACCGCTACCTCCTGGAGAAGACGGGCAGCTCTTACCCCCCAACTGAGGATTCAATAATAATACCGCCCGTTTACATCGCTCCATCCGCCAGAATCTCCCGTTCCATCGTGGGCCCATACGTTTCCATCGCTGAGAGGGTTGTAGTGGAAGAATCCATAATCCGGGATTCCATCGTCAACGAGGGAGCCTACATCGGGAGAGCCATCCTGGCCTTTTCCCTCATAGGCTCCGAGGTAACTTACCAGGGGACATATCAGCAGTTGAACGTGGGGGATTCCTCGCAGGTCAATGTGGGAACCTTTGAACTGGAAAGCCTGTAAAGTGGAATGCTACTCCGGCCATAAATACCCTCAGGAGCCGAAGGCCTTTTCCGTCGGGCTCGAAAGGCATGAAGTGGAAGGGATTGAGGGCCAGGGCCTGACTCCCGATGGCCCGATCTTTAAGGTTAAGGCTTGCGGTAAGCGATATTTACTCCTTTACCGGGAGCATTGCGATGAATGGTTTGTTCTGGAGACTTAGCCCTGTCATCCTGTTGGCTCTGGCTGTGGCCTGCACAAGAGCAACGCCAGAGCCATCCCTCTGGTCTGGAGTGACGCCCATAGGGGAAATCCTGAAGGAGCCAGGAGCCTGGGAGGGGAAAGAGGTCAAACTCCTGGCATATTACCGCTGGTTTGATGTGTTCGGGGAAGCGGGCTCCGGCCCACCCGTGACCAGAAGCGACGTGGCCTTCGCCGACGCTACCGGAGCCATATACGCCACTCACTGGGAGAACCCCGGCCTCTCCCCGGAAGATACGGACCGCCTTTTCCTGCTCAGGGCAAGGGTGAGGCTCAATCCAGCGGGATTGCCCTACCTTGAGGTTGAGGAAAGCCGGGAAGTTAATGGCCTTCCGAAAGGCGTCGTCCTGAGGGCCCGGCTCACGGGCGGAATAGCCGGCTTCAACAGGGAACTCCTCGTAATGGGGGATGGTTCTGCCTTCCTCCTGGACCGCAAGCTCAGGCAGCATACCCGCTTCAAGGTTGAGGCGAAAGCTCTGGAAGAAATCCTGAAGAAGATCCGCCCCTTCTCGGGACAGGAGCTGGGCCACCCGGTGCCCGATGGCTTCAACTACACCCTCTATTTCTGGGAAGGCAACAGGGTTAGCCAGCTAACCCTGCACCAGGAGACCGCCCCGGATGAACTGAAGCCTGCGCTCGAAGCCCTTTCAGGGTGGTTCTTCCGCCCGCTCCAGTGAATCACCACAGGGGGATAAGGCCATGGAGAAGAAAAGCCTTGAATTGGCGGTGGAAATCCCCGTCAGTGTGAGGGAGGCGCTGGGAGATAAAGCAACCCTGGACCTTGTCACGTGGTTCATTAAAG
>DAOUCW010000242.1:0-4412 GCA_034431695.1 Anaerolineae bacterium
CGTAAGCGGCCTGGGCGCTGCGCAGGGCTGCCCTGGCTGCTTCAATCTGGGCCTCCGATTTGCCCTTGAGGAGCTTGTTGAGCTGAGCCTGAGCTACAGCCAGGTTGGCTTCGGCCTGGGCAACCTGCAGCTCAAGCGTTCTGGTATCAAGGCGTGCCAGGGGTTGCCCCTCCCGCACGAACTCCCCTTCTTCCACCATTATCTCCGCCACCCTGCCCGAAGTCTGGAAGGAAAGGCTAACCTGCGCCTTAGCCTTAACCGAGCCAACGGCTGAAACCGTCACCACCAGGTTCCCCCGCCGGACAGGAATCGTCTCCACGGTGGTCTGCTGTTTGCCTCTCGCCCTGAACCCGAACCAATAGATGAGAACTCCCGCAATCAGAGCAAGCACAATGCCAATTACGAGCCACCTGCGATGCATTTTCACCTCCTGAGCCGAGCTTCTAAATCAGATTATACTGCAAAATGTGAAGGAATCGTGAAAAGGCTTCAGCGGGGCGAAGGATAGCCGGTGGATCGGGGATGGGCCCAGTTTCCTGAGGGCTTCCCTGTGCTGGGGCGTGCCATAGCCTTTGTGGCCTGAAAAACCATAGCCCGGGAAGAGCTCATCCATGGCCATCATCCATCGGTCCCTCAGCACCTTGGCCACTATGGAAGCAGCGGCGATGGAAAGGCAGAGATTATCGCCTGAGGTGATGGCCTCCTGGGGGATGGGAACTTCGGGGAGGCGCATGTAATCAATGAGCAAAAATTGAGGGGGTGGGTTGAGCTGGGAAACAGCCAGGGCCATGGCCTCCCTCGTGGCCCTGACTATTCCAACCTGGTCAATGCGCTCCGGCGGGACAAACCCAACCCCCCAGGAAATCGCCAGGGAAGAGATCAATTCAAAGAGTCTTTCCCTCTCCTCAGGCTTGAGCTTTTTGGAATCGCAGACTTCGGCCAGGACGGAGTCAATCCCGGGGTCATCAAGGGGAAGGATGACCGCTCCGGCTACCACAGGGCCGGCCCATGCTCCTCTGCCGGCCTCATCAATCCCGGCGATATACCTGTAACCCTTCCCCAGGAGTTCCTTTTCCAGGGGCGAAACCTGCATCCCCCTTCACTCTCTTTTCTCCTTCAGGCGGGCAGCCTTGCCGCTGAGACCCCGGAGGTAGTAGAGTTTGCTCCTCCGCACCTTGGCCCGGCGCAAAATCTCAACCTTCTCAATCCTCGGGGAATGGAGGGGGAAAATCCTCTCAATCCCCACGTTGTGGGCCCCTATCCTGCGGACGGTGAAAGTTGCCCCTGTTCCGGTCCCCCTTATCTTTATGACCACCCCTTCGAAGACCTGGACCCTTTCGCCCTCTTCTTCGGCAAACCTGTAGTGCACCCTGACAGTATCCCCGGGGCGTATATCCGGGATTTCCGGCTTCTCACTCACTCTTTCCACAGCCTTTATAGCCTGCTGCACGTCCATTTCTCCTCACCCCTTTCCAGAGAGTGGCTCAAATTTTAGCACATAAACCCTGAAAGCACAAATTAGCCCGAAAGGCGATTTGCCCCGAGCTTCCCCAGCATCAGGCCGCTCCAGGGCGTGAAATTGGAGGTTGCTATACTCAATGCCAGGGAGTATAATTAAACCTGGAGGACCCCTATGGAGGAAATTCAGGACCTTCTGGCCACGGCCAAAACCCCGGAGGATGCCGATCTCATCAAAAGGGCATACGAGCTTGCGAAATTGGCTCACGAGGGGCAGGTTAGGGCATCGGGCGAGCCTTACATCCAGCACTGCATCGCAGTAGCCCGAATTCTGAGCGATCTCCGCCTCGACCCTGCCACCATCGCTGCTGGCCTCCTCCACGATGTGGTGGAAGATACAATCTTAGATGTTGAGGACATTAAGGCGGAATTCGGGGAGGAAGTGGCCAGGCTGGTGGACGGGGTGACCAAACTCCACCTGCTTGACCGCGTGGAGAGGAAGAGCCAGAAAGAGAAGGAAAAGGAGAGCAGAGCCTACGAACAGGCCGAAAGCATCCGCAAAATGTTCCTCGCCATGGTGGACGACATCCGTGTCGTCCTGATCAAGCTGGCCGATCGCCTCCACAACATGCGCACCCTCGGTTCCCTCCCTGAGGAAAAGAGGAAGAAAATAGCCCAGGAAACCCTTGAAATATATGCTCCGCTGGCCAACCGGCTCGGGATATGGAGGATAAAGTGGGAGCTTGAGGACCTGGCCTTCCGCCACCTGGAGCCGGAAAAGTATTACGAAATTGCCGCAAAGCTTGAGCAACGCCGCCTCGACCGGGAGAAGTTCATAAGCCAGGTCATTGAAATCCTCAAAACCCACCTGGCTAACGCCGGAATTGAAGCCGAAATCACAGGCCGCCCCAAGCACATCTACAGCATCTACCAGAAGATGAAGCGCAAGAACGTGGACCTGGACCAGATATACGACCTTTACGGTGTCCGGATCATCGTCAAAGAAGTGAAGGACTGCTATGCAGCTCTGGGGGTTGTCCATTCCCTCTGGCCCCCCATACCCGGCGAGTTTGACGATTACATTGCCACCCCCAAGGACAACATGTATCGGTCCCTCCACACCGCAGTGGTGGGACCGGGAGGCAGACCTCTTGAGATCCAGATAAGGACGGAGGAAATGCACCGCGTGGCCGAATACGGCATCGCCGCCCACTGGAAATACAAGGAGAAGGGGCCGAGGGATGTGGACTTTGAGAACAAGATCGCATGGCTCCGGCAGATTCTGGAGTGGCGACAGGAGGTAACGGACGCAAAGGAGTTCGTGGACTCCCTCAAGAGCGATTTCTTCCAGGACAGGGTCTTCGTCTTCACCCCGAAAGGTGACATCGTGGACCTGCCCGCAGGCTCGACCCCCATAGATTTCGCTTATCACATCCACACCGAATTGGGCCACCGCTGCCGCGGTGCCAGGGTCAACGGCAAAATGGTCCCCCTGGATTACCAGCTCAAGAGCGGTGACATCGTGGAGATAATCGCAGCCAAGAAGGGTGGACCAAGCCGGGACTGGCTCAACCCCGACCTCGGCTACGTTAAAACTTCAAGGGCTCGCCAGAAGATAAGGCTCTGGTTCCGGAAGCAGGCCAGGGAGGAAAGCATAGCCCAGGGCAAGGAGATCCTGGACAGGGAGCTGAAGAGGCTGGGCATAAAGCGAAGTTACGAGGAGATCGCAAAGGAGTTCAAATACGAGAACGTGGAGGATTTCCTGGCAGCTATAGGCTACGGAGACCTGAGCCCTCAGCATATAGGGACAAAGCTTTTGCAACTGGAGAGCCAGGAAGAGGGCATCAGGATCCGCCCTTCCGAGGAAGAAAAGCCGGGGGTTACCGTCCTCGGGGTTGGCAACCTCTTGACTCACCTGGCCAAATGCTGCAATCCCGTCCCCGGGGACGAGATCATCGGATACGTCACCAGGGGTCGCGGCATAAGCATCCACAGGGCCGATTGCCCGAACATCCTTCAGATAAAGGACAGGGAAAGGCTCATCAAAGTCGCCTGGGGAACCGACAACCGCCACCGTTACCCCGTCACCATAGCGGTGAGGGCCTTCGACCGCGAGGGGCTATTCCGGGATATAGCCGAAATCGTGGCCAATGAAGGGGTGAATATCGCCAGGGCAGAGATAACTACCCGCAAGAAATTCAACGTGGCTGTGATGAAAGCCACTCTGGAAATAAGCTCGGCCGAGCAATTGACCCGCATTCTGGAGAAGATCTCCCATCTGCCCAACGTTATAGAAGCTTACCGCCACACCGGCTGAGGGCTTCAGGGCGTTTTTTCGGGGGGGACCATCTCCGGCTTCCAGAGCCTCCGGACCTTATCGGAATACTTGGCTTGCTGGAGCCATTCGTCCAGAGCCGCAGCCCTCTTTCTGGCCAGATATTCGGGGTCAAGCTCACGGTTCATTTCGTGACCTTCCACCTTGATTATGTGGTAACCCATGGAAGTGCGCACCACATCGCTTATTTCCCCAACTTTGAGGGAGAAGGCCACGGCGTCAAAGGCTGGCTCCCACTCGCCCTTCGGGAACCACCCGAGGTCTCCGCCTTTATCCTTCGTAGCCTCATCCTTTGAATACTTCCGGGCCAGCTCGGCGAAATCGGCGCCCTTTCGGAGTTCCTCCAGCACCTTCTTGGCTTCTTCTTCTGAATCCAGAAGGATGTGGCGGGCATGGACCTGCTCGGCGGTGGTGGGGACTTTATCTCCCAGGACCTGGCGGAGCTTTTCCCGAAGCAGGTGCACGGCCACCATGTCCCGGTATTCCTGCTCCGAAATCCCTGCCTCTCTGCTCAGGACGGAGAGGAAGGATTGATACGCCCTGCGGAAATCCTCTTCGCTCATCGGTGTCGGCGCAGGCGTGGGGGTTTCCGTGATGGTCTGGGTTGAAGTTATCGGAG
>DAOUCW010000243.1:0-9671 GCA_034431695.1 Anaerolineae bacterium
CCACAGCCTCGGGTGTGAGCCGGGTTTCCGCGGCCGCCCTCAGCCTCGCAAGCTCGGCCCGTATCTTGTCAATCTCTTCCTGAGCTTGCCTCCGTGCCTCCTCCAGGATCCGGTGCCGTTCCCTTTCCAGTTCCTCCAGCTTCTGGCGGACCTCCTCCTCCCACTGCTTGGCTTTTTCCAGGGCCCTGCGGGTCTCTTCCTCCATCTCCCTGGCCCGCCTGTATGCTTCCTGAATCTGGGCCAGGAGGGCTTCCGTCTCTATCCTCTGGGGCGGGAGGAAATCCCTTGCCTGGCGGATTATCTCGGGGTCAAGCCCGAGCCTTGAAGCTATCACCAGGGCATTGGATTGCCCCGGCAGTCCTATTTTCAGGGTATAAGTGGGGGCCAGAGTCTCCGGGTCAAACTCCATGGAGGCATTCTCCACCCCGGGGGTAGCATAAGCGTAAGCTTTGAGTTCGGAGATGTGAGTGGCTACGAGGGTGGTTATGCTCCTGCTCCTCAGGTGGGCCAGGAGGGCTCTCGCCAGAGCTGCCCCCTCAACCGGGTCCGTCCCTGCCCCGAGCTCGTCGAGGATCACCAGGGAGCGGGAATCGGCCCTGTTCAGGATGCGGACTATGTTCCCCATGTGGGAGGAGAAGGTGGAAAGGCTCTGCTCTATGGATTGTTCATCTCCGATGTCGGCATAAATTCCGCGGAACACGGAGAGGGAAGAACCCTCCTGAGCCGGGATGGCAAGGCCTGCCTGAGCCATCAGCGCCAGGAGACCGGCGGTCTTGAGCGTAACCGTCTTCCCGCCCGTGTTGGGACCGGTTATCACCAGGATGAAGTAATCGTCGGTCAGGTAAATGTCCACGGGGACGACCCTGCGGGGGTCCAGGAGGGGATGGCGAGCTTTCTTCAGGCAAAGGGTTGAGCCCGGATGGACGAAGGAATCCTTCAGGACGGGGCCTTTCCACGGGACAAGCTGGGGGATAACGGAGCTGGTGGCCAGAGCGTAGCGGGCTTTAGCGAAAGCCAGGTCAATTTCCGCCATGATTTCCACGTTGCGGCGGAGGTAGGGCTCTTCCTCGGCTATGAGGCGGGTGAAACGCGCCAGTATCCTCCGGATCTCTTCCTCCTCTAAGAGTTGAAGTTCCCGGAACCTGTTCCCGAGCTCCACCACTTCCAGCGGCTCGAGGAAAACCGTCACTCCGCTGGCAGATATGTCGTGGATGAGGCCGGGGATGCGGCTCTTGAACTGGGCCTTGACGGGGATGACGAAACGGCCATGTCGCTCGGTAACGATGGGCTCCTGAATGAAGGGGGCTACGGAAGGCGAGGTGATGATCTCGTGGAGGCGATTGAGGAGCAGTTCGCGGGTTTCCCTCAATTCCAGCCGTATGCGCTTCAACTCGGGGGAGGCATCGTCCAGGATGTCGCCCTGCTCGCTTATGGCCTGCCCGATCTCGCGGGCCAGCCAGGTGTAATCCTCAATCCCCCTGGCCTTCGCCGAAAGGAGGGGAGCCCTGCCGGCGTGGCGGGCTAAAGCACGCCGCAGCCTGACGGCGGCCAGAATCGTGCCCTTTATGGCAATCAATTCCTGAGGCAGGAGGACCTGGAGCTTCGCCGCCCTGTCCAGAAAGGGGCGGATATCCGAAGCTCCCGCTATGGAGATGTCGGCTTTCTCCTGAAGCAGGGATATGGCTTCAGCCGTCTCCCGGAGCCTCAGCTCAACTTCCTTTTCGTCCGGAGAAGGGCGCAGGGAGAGGGCAAGCTCCCGGCTCACTTCAAAGGAAGTATGCGAAGCCAGCTTCTCCAGGATCTTGAAGAACTCCAGGGTCTGCAGGTCCTTTTCCTCCACCGGAGAGCAACCCCCTACGGAATAGAACAGGCGAAGATCTTAACCCCATTCCTATCATACACCAGGGTGGCGAAGCGGGAAAATTTCTCCTCCGCTTCGGGAGTGAGTCCGTAAGTTTCCCGCTCAAGGGGACCGATGTAAACGTATCGGATGCCATATTTCCGGACGAGCTCCCTGGCTTCCTCCGGGTCGGGGGTGACGTATAGCCTGGAGATGTCGGGCTTGCGCCGCGCCGGCTCTTCGTATGAGCCGCGCCACTGGAGCTCGTGGAAATCCCAGCCGAGGACGGTGGGGAGGCCGGTGTGAGTGGAAACCCGAGCGTAATAAGTGTAAGAGCCACCGGTGGCTTCCAGGATGACGGGAGTGCCTTCAACGTTCTCGTTGAGCCAGAGGATCGCCTCGTAATCGGCCGGATTGACCTCTCTGAGGTAAGCAGTTCCGTCCAGAGTGAGGGGGCCCCTCCCCTCGGCGATGGCCCTCGTCAGCGAGGCAGCCAGGGGGTAATACAGGCCGAAACATACGAACAGGAGGACCACGGTTTTCCATACCTTCCCTAAGAGCGACCTTCCGGCGGAGAGCCTGTAGAGGGCGAAGGCGCAGGCCAGCCCCATCATGACCCAGGCCTGGTAGTAGAATTTGAAGACCGTGTTCATTCTGGTCCCGAAAGAGTCCCTTATGTAAACGAACTCCACCGCCAGTGTCAGGGCAATCCCCCAGAGCCAGAGCAGCAAGGCAAAGGCCGATGGCCTGTCCTCCCTGCCTTCAAGGGAAAGGACGGCGATGAGGGTCAGGGGGATGAGGAGTGCCGGCAAGGGCCTCCGGAAGAGAGCGCAGAGCAGGGTCAGGAAGGCAGCAGTCCCGATCAGGGCCGCGAAGGAGCCGCTGACTTTCGGAGGGCGGAAGGGGAAGAAGAGAGCCGGGCCCGCCAGGATGAAGGGGGCGAACATTATGAAATACTGGTGGACTTTCGTGGTGTTGAACAGGACGGGCAAAATCCCTCCGGCCTGGGAGCGGAAGCTGATGTAAAAGGGGATGTATGAAACTGCACCCCACGCACCCATGGCCAGGAAGAGGCGGAAGGCCCTGCTCAGGGGAGCCCTTTCACCATTGAAATAAAAGGCAAGAGCCAGGGCAGCTCCGGCAAGTCCCAGGTAGATGGGGAAATCCCAGGTGTTCAGGAAGCCAAGGCCTCCCAGGAGGAGGCCGTAAAAGAACAGGTCAGGCCGGGAGAGCGCGGAGTAAGGGGACAGGAAGAGGTTCAGGGCGAGGCCTGCGGCCATGATGGCGAAGGGAAGTGCAAGGACGTGGGGGTGGAGGTCCCCCAGGAGAAAGCTGAAGAAGGGGAACTCATCAATGACCTCCTGATCCTGCCCCAGGAGGTTGCGGTCGTGGATGACCCTGGATGCTCTCCACCACCACCAGAAGTCCACCGGGTGCAGGGAACCGGGGCAGAGGGGAGCCTGGGCCAGGCCCTTGACATCAACCCAATCCCAGAAGGCGGGTGAACCCACCCCCTTGCAGTGCAGAAGCTCCAGCAGGCCTTCCTGGTTCCCCAGCACAGCCACCAAGATCGCTCCCAGCAGGGCCCAGCGGATCGCTCGCTGCGGCGAAGCCCCATCCTTCCTCACCAGGGCGTGAACCACCCCGAAAGAACCCGTAACGGTGAGGGCGAAGAGGGAGGCTATCCCGAGGTTAAAGGCCACGCTCGAGGGAGTCGCCGTCGCCCGGGCCAGGAGAGCCACCATCACGTAACCGAAGTAGTAGTAACTTATGGCAAATCCTGAAAGCCAGGGATCGTGAGGGGGGAAGCTCCAGCTCCTGAGGATGGCGTTGAGGAAGGCCAGCTCCATGGGCTTTTCGGTCCCTGAGATTTCGGGGCGGAAAGCCTTGAAAAGGACGAAGGAGCCGAAAGCCAGGGCGTGGAGGAGTTCGGTGGTGAGGATGAGGAGGCGTTCCTTCTCCCAGAAAGCGCCCAGATCCCTCCGGCCCGCCCCCCACGAAATGAGCCATGCCAGGGCCAGGGAAGCTATGATGCCGCCACCGTTGTTCTGGATCAGGCCGAATGAGCACCCGAGCCAGAAGATCCAGGAGACCAGCAGAAGGCCCAGGGGTCTGGCGAACGGATAGCCCTCCCCGGGGAGGGCGGAAAAAAGGCGCCGTGCCAGTGGCACTGCCAGCATTCCCGGTAAACTCAAGGCAATCCACCACTTGAGAGCGAAAAGCACTTTCAACCCCCTCCAGGCCCTGCTTCACTCTGATTTTACCAGAACAGACTTCCAGGCTCAACCTCAGCCATTCCTCACCCGCCATTCTTGTGGTATAATTAAACGTGGAAAACGGTCTGGAGGGGAGAGGTGCGCAGAGGAGCAGGCAGGGCTGAGATAATTTACCTTCTGATACTGATAGCGGTGGGAGTGCTCCTTTTCAGCATGTTCTCCTCGCCCAAGGTCTACACTGAGGTCCCTCTTTCCACCGTCGCTCAGTGGCTCAAGGACGGGGAGGTGGAGGAGCTTATAGTCTCCGATGGTGAAGTAAAGGTAAAGAAGGCCGAGAGCAACCGCCTCTACATTGCCTACAAAGAGGTTGGGGTCAGCATAACCGAAACCCTGACCAACCTCGGTGTCCCGCAGGAGAGGCTTGCCCAGATCAAGATAGTGGTGGAGAAGCGCAGCCGCTTCGGTGAGTGGGTTACGGTCCTGGGGGGGATCCTCCCACTGGTTTTTGTGGTGGCCATCTTCTATTTCCTGATGCGGCAGGCCCAGGGGGTGAACAACCAGGCTTTTTCCTTTGGAAAGAGCAGGGCCAGGCTCTTCACCACCGAAAGGCCCACTGTGACCTTTGACGACGTGGCCGGTGTGGATGAGGCCAAGGAAGAACTGAAAGAGGTGGTGGAATTCCTCAGGGAGCCCCAGAAGTTCGCTGCCCTGGGTGCCAGAATCCCCAAGGGCGTGCTCCTGGTGGGCCCGCCGGGGACGGGCAAAACCCTCCTGGCCAAAGCCGTTGCGGGCGAGGCAGGTGTCCCCTTCTTCTCCATAAGCGGCTCCGAATTCGTGGAAATGTTCGTGGGAGTGGGAGCGGCGAGGGTGAGGGACCTCTTCGATCAGGCCAAGCGCCACAGCCCCTGCATTGTCTTCATTGACGAGATAGACGCTGTGGGCCGCTACCGCGGTGCCGGCCTGGGCGGCTCCCACGACGAAAGAGAACAAACCCTGAACCAGATCCTGGTTGAAATGGACGGCTTTGATACCGACACCAACGTGATCGTGATGGCCGCCAGCGTAACCGGCGATACCCCCATCCTGATCAGGGACACCGACGGGCGGGTGAAGCTTGTCCCGATAGGTGAATTTGTGGACCGGTATTACCTGCCCGGTGAAGAAGGTGTGGAGAAGCCGGTAAGTGGGGTCCTGGCCCTTGGCCTCAAGCCCAGGGAGGGCTCCGGTAAATCGGGCAGGCTCCTCTTCGGCTCCAGCGCCTTTGTCCCGGTCAGGGGCGTTTTCCGCCATCGGGTCAATGAAATATATGAGATTGAGTTCAACGGCGGCAGGATCCGGGCCACCGGCAACCACTCGGTCTTCGTGCGCACCAGGAGAGGTCTGGAAACAAGAGCCGTGGCTGAATTGAAGCCCGGCGATGAACTGGTAACGCTCCCTTACAGAGTCCATCGCCCCGCCGGAGCGCGCGGGGAGATCCGGGCGCACTCTTTCCCGCAGGATTTCTCCCTGCGGATCCCGGTGAGTCAGGCTCATTCCGGACGTCTTACCCCTGAACTGTGCAGGCTTTTCGGCTATTACGTGGCTGGAGGCCGTGCCGGCGAAGAGCTGGGCTTTCGCCTCAATTCGGAAGAAACCGATGCCATTGCCGATATCCGGAACCTGATGCGCACCACTTTCGGAGTGGAGCCCGATGCCATCCGCAACGGTAAGGTCGTTGATTTAATCTATCATTCCAGGCCACTGGCCGATTTCTTCGCCACTTACTGCGGAGGAGGAGACCACGAAAAGCACGTTCCCCCCTTCCTCTTTGAAGCCCCCAGGGAATTCTTCCTTGAATTCCTGAGGGGATATCTCCTCGGCAACGGACACCTCAACGGGCGTGGAGGGGTTGAAATAGCCGATAGAAACCGGCAACTCATCCTGGAACTCAACTGGCTGTGCCGGATGCACGGCATAAGCAGCCACATAAAGGACGAACCCCTGGCCGCCGAACGTGCTTACCGGCTCAGCATAAGCAGGAGCAACAACCCCTTCCTGGCCGAGTGGGATCCCCTGAAGGGCAGGGCTTCCAGGGCCATTGTCAGAAGCGTCCGCAAGCTCCCCTACGGTGGCTACGTCTACGACCTCTGCGGCTGTGAAAATGAAGCTTTCTTCGGTGGGGAAATGCCCATCCTCCTTCACAACACCAACAGGCCCGATATCCTTGACCCTGCCCTGCTGAGGCCTGGCCGGTTTGACCGGCGCATTGTCCTGGACCGGCCCGATGTCAAAGGGCGAAGGGCTATCCTGGAAGTGCACGTGCGCAACAAGCCCCTGGATAAGGACGTGGACCTGGACGTCCTGGCGCGGGAGACTCCCGGCTTCGTGGGGGCCGATATTGAGAACATGGTGAACGAAGCTGCCATCCTCGCTGCACGCCGCAATAAGAAGGCCATAGGGATGAAGGAATTCCAGGAAGCCATTGAGAGGGTCATCGCCGGTCCGGAGCGCAAGAGCCGGATAATAAGCGAGGAGGAGAAGCGCATCATCGCCTACCACGAAGCCGGCCATGCCCTGGTCATGCACCATCTGCCCAACTGCGATCCCGTCCACAAAATCTCCATCATTGCCAGGGGGATGGCTCTGGGCTACACCATGCCCCTTCCAGAGGAAGACCGCTACCTCCAGCGCAAGTCCAAGTTCCTGGATGACCTCGCCGGACTCCTGGGAGGCAGGGCGGCTGAGGAAATCGTCTTTGGAGATATCACAACTGGCGCCGCCAACGACCTGGAGCAGGCCACCAAGCTGGCCAGGGCCATGGTCACCCGCTACGGCATGAGCGAGAAGCTCGGCCCGATGACCTTTGGGGAGAAGCAGGAGCTGGTCTTCCTGGGCAAGGAAATCGGGGAACAGAGGGAATACAGCGAGAAGGTGGCTCAGGAGATAGACGAGGAAGTGAGGAGCATAATCCAGCGGGCCTACGAAAGGGCCAAAGAAATCCTGAGGACCCACCGGGACAAACTGGATCGCCTTGCCCAGGCTCTCATGGAGAAAGAGACCCTGGAAGGTGAAGAACTCAAAGCTTACCTGGAAGGCTGAGCGCACCGCTTCCTGACAAAGGTTCCCCCTCCTGCCTCCGGTTAATGCTTGCACCAGGTTAAGGACGTAGTGTCTTTTGTCCCACGGGCGGTGGTTGTGCTTGCGCGTGCCTATCTGTTGCTTTATACTTCTCGCCAGCACGATGGCCAGGAGGAGGGGAATGGAGGGGAAGTGGTCCTACAGAGCCCACGAGATCGAGCCCGGTATCTTCGTGGAAATAGGGGAGCTTGTGGAGAAGTTCAGGCCCCTGGACCTGTCCACCGGCTTCCCCGACCTGCCAGGCCCGGAAGAGGTGAAATACGCCGCAATAGAGGCCATATGCCGCGGTGCTAACCAGTATACTTCAAGTTTCGGGAGCCTGAGGCTGCGCCAGGCCATAGCCGACCACTACCGGCGCTTCTACGGCTGGGCTCCGGACCCCTATCAGGAGGTGACAGTAACCCACGGCGCCACCGAGGGCATTATCGCTTCCATTCTGGCCCTGGTGAACCCGGATGATGAAGTCATCATCTTTGAGCCTTTCTACGACAGTTTTGCCCCCGATGTGGTGATGGCCGGTGGAAAACCGGTGTTCGTCTCCCTCAATCCGCCCTCCTGGGAATTCGACCCCGCAGAACTGGAGAGGGCTGTTTCGCCCCGAACTCGCCTCATCATCCTCAACAGCCCGCACAACCCCACAGGCAAAGTCTTCTCAAGGGAGGAGCTTGAGTTTATCGCCCGCCTGGCCGTGGAGCACGACCTTCTGGTTCTCTACGATGTGGTCTATGAGCATCTGGTCTTCGAGGGGGAACACTACCAGATAGCCACTTTCCCCGGGATGGCCTCCAGAACGGTGACGGCAGGAAGCTTCGGGAAAACTTTCGGGCTTACGGGGTGGATGATAGGGTGGGTCGTGGCACCACCACCCATAACTGAGGCAATCCGCAGGATCCATCAGTTCACTTCCTACTGCGCCGCAGCACCCCTTCAGGAAGCCGCCGCTTTCGCTCTGGGTATGGATGAGGAGTTCTTCCGCAGGACCGTGGAGATGTATCGCCACCGCAGGGATTTCCTCTCCTCTGCCCTGGAAGAGATCGGCTTCAGGGTTCTCAGGCCCCAGGGCACCTATTACCTCCTGGCCGATTTCTCACCGCTTAGCGATGAAGACGACAGGACCTTCTGCCGCCGTCTGATCCAAGAAGCCGGTGTCGCCGCCATACCCATCAGCGGGTTCTACAGGCGGGAAGCCAAGAGCCCTCCCATGCTCCGGTTCTGCTTCGCTAAGAAGATGGAAACCCTGGAGGAAGCCGCGGCGAGGCTCAGGAACTGGGCCGGGAGAGGGGGACGAGCTTCCTGACGACTTCCACCACTTCCCCGACGGTGAAGGGCCTGACCAGAACCTCGGCCGGCTTGAGGACCTCCTCGGCTTCCCGGTCGCGGCCGTGAGGGGCCGTGCACAGCACGAGGGGGATCTCTCCGAGTAAGAGCTTGAGGGCTTTAAGCTTTTCCGCTGGGATCACCAGCCCTTTGAAATCAAGAACCACCACATCCGGCAGGGTGGGAGTCCCGCACAGGAAGGCCGCTGCGGTGTCAACATCGGGGAAGGCTTTGACCCTGTAGCCCTCCTCCTGGAGCTGGGCCGAAACGAGAGCCCTCTCCTGCCACTTCCCCATCACCAGCATCACCACTCGCTCCACGCCTTCCCCCAGAGAGGCCTGAAAATGGAGGCCGGCGGGACCTCAAAATTGCCTCCAGGCGGCCGCCAGTAGAGGTAAACCGCCGAATACCCCCCTGGCTCCCTATACCTGACCCTCACCCGGTGCTCGCCCCTGCCAAGGTAAATCACCTCCTCCCGGCGCACGTCCGAGGAAGTCCGCAGGATGAGCTGCCCATCTATCTCCAGCGACGAAGGAGAATTGGAAAGCAGAGCGAAACCGTAGTAGCCGGGTTCTTCAATCCTCATGAAACCCTTCCACTCCACGCTGAAGGGCGCAGGCAGCGGCTGGATGTGCCACCGGAATGCGATGGAAGGGTCAATCCTGGCGAAAACAGGCTCCCCGCCCCATTCAGTCCCGCGGTAATAGTAGCCTGTGAGGCCTTCGCGGAAGGCCGGGTGGATGTTCGTGAATTCAGCCGGAACTGAGCCGTTCAGACCCCCGCCGTAGATTTCAATCCGCCCAGCCCCCTTCAGCTCCAGGTCGTGCCAGCCCCTGATCAGGTGCGCGACGGCTTCCTCCCCTCCCCTCAGGGCCAGTAAACCTTCGGCTCCGGCGAGGGTGAGTTCAGCCGAAGGGGGGCCTTCCAGCCTGAGCCGGTAAGAGCCTGTCTCGGGGATGAAGAGGCTCCCTCTTTCCACCGCACTCTGGGGATACGAGCGGAGGCCCATTGAGCCGTTGACCTCTTCCTTACCGACGAAAATCAGCCTGAGCATGGTCTTGCCGGATGGATCCGGGACCTCTCTGACCTCTGCCCCCGGATACCAGTGGAGGAACACGTCCGGTGGCGGGTCGTAGCGGGGATCCACGAGGTAAACGATATCCCGATCGCTCCTTTCGCGG
>DAOUCW010000244.1:0-1870 GCA_034431695.1 Anaerolineae bacterium
CCCGCTTGGCCCCCCGGGAACCCTCTCCGTGTCCCAGGGGTTACGGGTGGGGAAGAAGGCGGAGTTTTCAGTGGATGAACCCATCGCAAACTCGTCAAGGTTGGTCTTGCCCACCAGGACCGCACCCGCCTCCTTCAGCCTGACCACGGCGGTGGCATCGTAGGGAGGGACAAAGTTTTCCAGGATCCTGGAACCACAGGTGGTGCGGATGCCCTCAGTGCAGATTATATCCTTCACGGAAATGGGGATGCCGAGAAGCGGGCTGAAATCCTCACCGGCCCGGCGGTGGCGGAGGATCTTTTCATCGGCCAGGCGGGCCTGCTCCAGGGCAAGTTCGGGAGTCAGAGTTATGTAAGCCTTCAGCAGGCCCTCCACCCTCTCAATCTGGCGGAGGACCGCCTCGGTGAGTTCAACGGAGGTTATCTGCCCATCCCTGAGGAGTTCGTGAGCCCGGTGGATGGTAAGGTGGTGCAGCTCTTCCATTCCCCTCACTCCAGGACGATTTTGACCTTCACATACCCCTCCGCCTTCTGAGGGGCGTTGGCCAGGATCTTCTCCCTCTCAAAAGAAGGGGAAGGGATGTCGTCCCGCATGACGTTGCGCAGCGGGAGGACGGTAGCCGTTGGCGGGATAGCAGAGGTGTCCACCTCCTGAAGCCTGGCGAAATACTCCAAGATGGCCGAGAGCTGCCGCTGCATCCTCTCCTTCTCTTCTTCGGTGAGGTGCAGTTTGGCCAGCTCGGCTATGTGCTCCACTTCTTCCCTGGTTATAGCCATTTCATCCCCCCAGCATTCCCTTTATGATGACGTCAACCGCTTCCTCCTCCGATAGACCGCGGGCCATCAGGGTCTCAAGCTCCTTCTTATCCACAGTCCCTATGGCCGCCTCGTGGGTGACGTAAGCGGTTGGATCCCTGACCAGGACTACCGGAACGGCATTGGCAGTGGCTTCATCCCGCACGATTTCCACGCAATCCACATGCCCCCGGGTGAAAGGAGCATTGCCTTCGGTGATGCCGTGGACCTCGCTCCTGGCCCTTTCCCTGACGGCTATGCGGGCTTTGGCAAGGCCCCTCGCCTTCTCCCCGTTCAGGCGTATGACTTCCTTTATGAGGATTGAATCGTCGCCGTAACCGTAAGCTCTGGCCACCAGCTCTGCCACCCCTCTCGGCCCCACCTCCACCACGTAGTCCAGCTCCAGCTTGCCGACTCGCCCCGAAGTGAGGTTGAATTCCGAAAGATACTTCCCCCCTTCCTCCACCACAACCCTCGCTCTGGGCAGGACGAGGGTTCCCCCGCTTTCGCCGTGGTAGTGGCTCTCGCGGTAGTGCATAAGCGCTCCTTTCCCCACGCGGACTTTAGCATCCATCACGTGCCGGACGTCCACGGCGTTGGGGAAAGTGCAGTGAGCTGTGAAAGCAACCCAGGCCCCTTCCCCTATCTCAAACTCCGAATAGATCTCCTGCACTCCTTCTTCCGGGAGCACTCCGAAGCAGAGGTGCACCGGATACTCCAGGCGCACCCCCCGCTCCACCGTTATCTTTGCCCTGATGCCGGAGGGCAATTCCTCCGACTCAAAATGTAGGCCGGGGATTTCGTTGGCGAAGAGCACTTTGTTGCTGCTGACCACGAGGCTGGCAATGCGGGGAGAACGGAAGACCTCGGGTTTTCCCCCGGCCTTCTCGTAAGCTTTCACAATGGCTTCAAATTCCCTGGCTACTTTATATGTAACGCTCATAGTCCTCTAATCTCTCCACGGGTTCCACAAGCTCGCAGGGGACGCAGCGGCGTGCGTAGTGCTCGCGCACGAATTTCGGGTCGCCCGTGCGGATAATTTCCCCACCGCAGATGAGGGAAGCCACATCCGCCAC
>DAOUCW010000245.1:0-3184 GCA_034431695.1 Anaerolineae bacterium
GGAGCGTGGGCCAGTGCCCCCGGCGCCGGTAGAAGGATGAGAAGAGGTCCATGGCTTCCCAGACCTTGAGGCGATGGGGCAGGGATGCTTCCTGAAGCTGGATGCCGATCCGCTGCCGCAATTCGTAGCCCTGGCGGTGGGGGTCAAGCCCCAGGACCCGGATCATCCCCCGGTCGGGGCGGCGCAACCCCTCCACGCACTCAATCGTGGTGGTCTTCCCGGCCCCATTCGGCCCCACCATGCCGAAAATCTCACCCTCCTCCACCCGAAATGAAATGCCGTCAACGGCGCGGATCGGGCCGTAGGATTTGTGCAGGTCCACAACCTCTATTACAGGCGCCATCTTTCACCTCCGGATCAAAGCTCACCCTCAAGCATTCTCACCGGAAGGTGCCGGCGGGGCTTCTTCAGGCTCTTCCCTCGCCCACAGCCAGAAGGAGCCGAGGCCGACCAGGGAGGCTATCAGGGAGAGAAGGCCTCCCAGGATGGGGATGGAGGTTACGAGCACGAGGATGACGACGCCCAGGATCATCGGCCACCACTTGCTTCCCGCTGCCCGGCTCTTTGAAGCCTGGAGGATCGCCACGCCGATGGCCACGCTGGCCAGTATCCTGGCTACATAGCTCCATGCCAGACGGAAGCCCAGAAGTCCGGCAGCCCCCGCTAACAGGCCCGAGAAGAAGGTCAACCCGGCAAGGCCTCTTATGGTCAGCAGCCTGAGCAGCAGGGATACAACCACCGTGACCGCCAAGAGCGCTACCATGACCAATCCGAACATCACCAGGATAACCACGCCCCATCCGAAGCTCGGCAGAGGCTTTGCCAGTATGTGCTCGGCTAAACGCCTGGTCCACTTCGGGGCAGCGAAGGCCATGACCGCTCCCACGATCAGCAGGCTTGCGAGGTAGCGCAGGCGCTCAAGCCCCCACCTCACCGCCCTGACCCGGAAGGGCGGTGTGACCTTCCTGGGCCTTTCAATCTTCCTGAATTCAACTTTGCCGGCTACCGTGCCCGGAGGCACCCGTGCTTCCTCCCGCGCAGTGTAACGCAGATCGCCCCCGATGCGGGCTCCTTCCTCAACTGTAAGCCCGGGGGGAACCTGGGGGACTGGGGGAAGGCCTGAGTAGAAGGGGAAGCCAGGGGGGAGTCCTTCCTCCTCAGCCCCGCTGACATCCACCTCCACATTGCCCCCAGCGCGGCCTGCCAGCCTCAAGCCGTTTCCGGCAAACCTGACGTCCCGGCCCACCTCTCCGGCTACGAGGGCCTGGTAGCCGAAGAACAGGAAATCCTGACCGACCCGGCCGGTGACTTCGGAGCTGAATCCGGCTCCAACGAAATCGCCTCCTGCCTCCCCTGCCACGGAGAGGGAATAGCCGGCCGCAAAAATGTCATCCGTAACCTTGCCCTTGACCTCAATAGTCATACCGGCTGCGTAGAGGTCGCCTTCCACCACGCCCGTCTTCTCAATCCTTATTTCCTGCCCGCTCACGAAAAGGTCCCCTTTCACCGTGCCCTTCAGGATGAACTCGCGGGCCCCGACGTAGAGGTCGTGCTCAATGATTTCCCCTTCCTCAATGACTACCCTCTCCCCTCCTCGCCCTTCAAAAGCGGAAGCGGGGTAAAAGCCGAGACCGAGGGCAAGGATAGCAACGATAATGGCGATTATTTTAGGCCACCTCATGCCTGAACCTCCTTCTGAGAATATTGGCCAGAGCTGCCACGATTGCCAGAAAGGCTGTGGCAAAGTAAACGGCGGGCCCCGAAAAGATGGGTGTCATTTCAAGGAGCAGTTCCAGAAGCCCTCTGAGGCGCCAGAACCACGCCACGCTCATCCCCAGGAGGATTCTGGCTGCGAGGAGCAGGGTCTGGACCCTGTAAGCGATGAATACAAGGGCAAGGATGAGGGCTACACCGCCTGAAGCGGTGAGCAGGAAAGCCGCCGCAATCCTCAGGAACCTCCTCAGGGCTGATTCCCGCCTGATGGACGCCATCACCCCGGCTTTGAAGCCAGGGGGAGGTTCCGGAGAAGGGGCTTCCTCCAGCAGGGCGTGGACTGCCTCAAGGGCTTTCCACCGGGCGAGGCAATCCTCGCAGGAAGCCAGGTGCTGGGAGAGCTCCGGAGCGGGTAGACCCTCAATGGCTTCGGCCATTTTCTCAAGGGCTTCCCGACACGAGATCAGGGTTGCCATCCTCCTCTCCTGAGTTCCTCGGCCAGGCGCAACCTGGCCCTGTGGAGCCGGACCTTAACGGCCCCTTCCCCAAGCCCTACTATTTCCCCGATTTCGCTGCAGCTCAACCCATGCCAGTATTTCAGCACGACGATAGCCCTGTCCGTATCCTCAAGACACTCAAGCAGATCTTGAACTTCCACTTCCTGGATATGCGGGTCAGCTCTCCGCCTTTCGGCCAGCATTGAGGCCTCTTTTAAAGCTTTCCGTTCCCTTGTGCACCGGCGGAGGTGGTCCATGGAGAGGTTGTAAGTTATGGCCAGGAGCCAGCGGATGAAAGGCTTCCGCGAATCGTAGAAGCTGAGGTTCCTGAAAGCTCGGAGGAAAGCCTCCTGCGCCACATCCCTGGCATCTTCGGGATCCCCCAACAGGCGGAAGGCCAGATTGTAAACGGCTCCCTGGCAAACTTCTACTATCACCCCAAAGGCTTCAATATCCCCCGAAAGGACCCTCTTGATGGCGGAGCCCAACTCTCTTTCCATGAAGGCTTCCCTGTAAAATATACGGACGGGGGCAGAGGAAAGTTACAGGGTCAGGAGGCTATTCACCGGTTCTGGCCTGATCTTTCAGGAGTATGCCGGCGCGGTCCGGGCCAGGCTGGCAGGTCATTTGCTGGCTGTTCTGGGCAGGGTGAGGGCTCTGGGGCGGCACCTGGTGACGCAGAGGCCGCATCCGGCGCACTTCTCCGCTTCAAGCACGGCCTTCCTGTCCACGACCTTTATTGCCCCGTAAACGCAGGAGAGTTCGCACAGCCTGCAGCCGGTGCACTTTTCAACATCCAGCAGGGGTGGGACGGGATAAAGCCGGTATTCCTGCTCCTGGATCCTCTTTATGGCCAGGCCCCTTATCTCTTCCACCGAGGAGTAGCCGTGGGAGTCAAGCCACTCATCAAGCTCTTTAGCGATTTTGCCGAAGATGGTGGGGCCTTTCAGGATGGCGGCGGTGCAGACCTGCAC
>DAOUCW010000246.1:0-3851 GCA_034431695.1 Anaerolineae bacterium
ATATGCGGATGCAGGACATAGCATATTACAAGGGGGCAGTTTATCTTGCCGGGAAGGAGGGGCTCTATCGTCTTGACCTTGAGAGTGAGAAGTTGGAGGTGGTTTTAAAGGCAGAGAATGCCACGGGAGTGATTTTCCCGTGAAGGATTGCCTAACAACTCGCTCCAGCCGACTGCTCCCTCGGCGGCTTCGCTCGCCTCGGTCGCAGCAGCTTAGCTCTATCGTTAGCCTACCTGAAGGCTTAGTTTCGCTGGAGGTGAAAACATGCCCGATGTAGAAATTGTTGCCCTGCGATGCCTGTCCTGTGGGAATCCCAGGAACGTGCCCGAGAAGGAGCTCAGGTACGGCTGTCAATTCATATGCTCCTACTGTGGAACCGTTTCCAGGCTCATCGTCGGCCGCCAGCTTTACATTCCACAACCGGGCGAGCATGTGTGCGTAAAGTGCGGACAGGTTGCGCCACGCGACGCCCGCTTCTGCCAGTGCGGTGCCTCGCTCGTGCGCAAGTGCATCAACCCCAAGTGCCTTAAGGAGTTCCCGGTTGACCACGATATATGCGATTACTGCGGTTGGCCACAAGATGTTGAGCCTTCCAGCAAGGCGGGGGTTAGACTCCAAGTGCAGCGGGCAATCCGCGATCTTTCCGACCGGGACCCACGTGTCGTTTTGGCTGCCTGCGAGGCGCTTGAGGGAATTGGCCCTGCTGCCTCCGAAGCCGTTCCGGCATTGGTTGACCTTCTTAAGTCTGGTGAAAGCGATTTGGACAAGGAGCCTGCCTGCGAGGCGCTTGTAGCAATCGGCCCTGCTTCTGTTCCGGCATTGGTTGACCTCATCAGGTCTAGCAAAAGACTAGGCGACGCTTACTATGCCTGCAAGGCGCTTGAGAGGATCGGAGAGCCGGCCTTGCCCGCGCTGAGGTCTCTCACAGGTTGGTTCTCAGGAGTGCCGGGGGAAGTGAAATGGAGGGTGAGGAAGGCTATTGCGAAAATAGAGCGTGGAGAAGGTGAGCCATCCGGGGGATAAGGCATGGGGTGTCGTGGGTCAGCGACGGGCACCAGGCATACCGCCGGGCGGTCCAACGCGTGTATCGGGGGCAGCGCCTGGGCAAACGAGGCCGCCTTCACCTGGTGCGCACCCCCCTGGGTCGGCTTGACGCAGTCCCTTAAGCATCGTCATGCCGGTAAGGTGGTGTGTATTGAGGTGTGTCACGTGCTGGGCGAACCAATCGCTTGTCCCAGTGCGGTCCACGAAGAACGCTTGAACTGGGTGCTGTATGATCGGCTGAACTGTTTGAAGCGCAAGACACATGCCTTTGCCAAGCAAGCGCAGACATGGAATGTTGCCGTGTTCTTGGGTTTGTTTAAGACCAACTGGCTGTGTCCCCATCTGGCCCTGCGTGAGCCAGCCAACGACCAGAATGGCTTGCGGGAGCAAAAGTTCTGTGTTAAAATATAATTGCCCCTGTAGCTCAGTGGATAGAGCAACGGCCTCCGGAGCCGTGTGCGGGGGTTCGATTCCCCCCAGGGGCGTTTTTAATTTCTGCCCGAAGAAAAGCCGGAAGGACAGGCGCCCAGCCTTACCCGGAGGAGCCGAATGCCCGTAACCGTCACCTGCTACGGGGGCACAGGCGAAATCGGGGGCAACAAAATCCTCCTGGAGGATGGAGAGGTAAGGGTCTTCCTGGACTTCGGGCGCCCCTTTGACCGATACAGCCGATTCTTCGACGGCATCTTCATCAAAGAGAGAACAACCCGCGGCCTTCTGGACCCGATTATGCTCAACCTGCTCCCCCCTCTTGAGGGCCTGTATCGGGAAGATCTGCTACCGCCCCTGACGGAAAAACACCACGATTTCTGGCTGCGGTTCCGGAATCGCCCGGATTACCGCAACCTCAACCGGGACAACGACCATCCGGTGGATGCCATTTTTCTCTCCCACGCCCACTTAGACCATTCGGGAGATTTCATCTTCGTGCGCACCGATATACCCGTCTTTTCCACCCTCATGACCGCCTTCATCGCCAAGGCCGTGCAGGACAGCGGCAAGCCCAGCGCTGCCGGAGTAGTTTATGTAAACCCTCAGGTGGCTGAAAGGGGTGTGTTAAAGGGGGATCGCGATCAGGGATATGTGTGGAGGAAGTGGGGTTTCCTGG
This sequence comes from Anaerolineae bacterium, assembly GCA_034431695.1. Lineage (GTDB taxonomy): Bacteria > Chloroflexota > Anaerolineae > SpSt-600 > SpSt-600 > SpSt-600. Next base: position 2,153 of record DAOUCW010000246.1, read on the forward strand.
ACTGGAACTACGAGAATGAACCCGTGGAAAACCACCCTTTCGCCAGCCCGGCGAGTTTCTGGCTCTGGCGGCCGGCCAAACAGCAGACGGCCAAACAGCAGACGGCCAAACAGGAGCAGGAGAAAGAAGGTCCGGCTTTCGTTCCTGCCCAGAAGCCTCCGCTGAGGCTCCGCTGGTGGCCCCTGGACCACTCCGTCTTCGGAGCGTGTGGTTTCGCCCTGGAGACTTCCGCCGGCTGGATCGCTTACACCGGCGATATCCGATTCAACGGAAGCCAGGGTCCCCTGAGCTGGAAATTCGCCCAGGAACTCGCCGAACTGCGCCCCCTGGCCCTCATCTGCGAGGGCACCAACCTGGAAATTCCCCATTCAACCACCGAAATGGAAGTCCGGGACCGATGCCTGGAAGAGGTCAGAAAGGCCTCAGGGAAGCTGGTCATCGCCGACTTCGCCCCCAGAAATGTGGAACGCCTGATGACCTTCCTGGACATAGCCCGCGAAACCGGCCGGTGCCTCGTCATTCAGCCCAAAGATGCTTACCTGCTCTCGGCGATGCGCCTGGCAGCCCCAGAATCCGTCCCCGACCTCAAAGCCGAGCCATTTCTGGCCATATACGATGATCCCAAGGGCCGCCTTGATAAGTGGGAGGATTGCACACGGCAGGAATACAGGGAGAAATTAATAGGCCCCGGCCAGGTCCGGAATTGCCCCGGGGAATACATACTGGCCTTCAGCCTGTGGGATATGGCCGACCTGCTGGATGTGGAATATTTGCTGGAGGGAGGCCTGGCGGAGGGCCTTTACATCTACTCAAACAGCAAGGCTTACGACGAAGAACAGAGGGTCGACCTGGAGCGGCTGCTGAACTGGATTGAGCACTTCGGGATGAAGCCGGCAGGTCTGAAGCCGAACGGACCATCGGGGAAGGTGGATGTGGATCCGGGCTATCACGCATCGGGGCACGCCAGCGGGCCGGAACTCATCCAGTTCGTTAAAGAGGTCAGGCCACGCCTGCTGATCCCCATCCACACCGAAAGGCCGGAGCGCTGGGAAGAAGAACTGCGCGGGACGGGGATCAAAGTGATAATTCCTTCATACGCCCGGCCAATAACCCTTGGTTAGCCGGGCTGCGACCGGAGTCAGATCGCCAGGAGCCAAAGACCCAGCAGAGCAGCCAGGGTCAAGATAACTGCCCCGAGCCCCCTTCTGTGCCAGCCCCCAACCACAGAGGCGCAACTCAAGAGCGCAGGAGCAACCCAGGGACCGGGCCTGAGGAAATCACCACCACTGAAAAATATCTCCCAGCTCCAGACAACAACGCCCAGGGCGATGAAGGAACAGGCGAGGGCAAACCACCGCGCATCCTCAGGCTCCTCCTTCCCCTTCATCCCTTTAGCTCCCTCACCCAGGAACAGGGAGAAAGCCAGGGCTAATGGCAGGCCAAAAGCTCCTCCCCCTTCCAGTTTGACCCAGGGCAGAATGGCCGGCCCCAGGACCATCAGCCCGGCCCCGACTAACGGGGAAAGGCCATGAGGAGCACAGGTCAGGGCGAGGATCCCACATCCGAGAACCGCTGCGCCGAGGGGGGCAGATTTAGCCCCGAAGGAAAGGATCAGAAGGGCCAGGGCGAAAGCCGGTAACCCCTTTCGCCCCGGAGTCCTCAATCCGGCCAGGGCGAAGGCCCCTGCTCCCGCTACAGC
>DAOUCW010000247.1:0-28551 GCA_034431695.1 Anaerolineae bacterium
GACCTGGAAAAGGCGAAGGAAATAGCTTGGAAAAACGAGTTCTGGGGACATTACTTTGACGTCGCTATGGGCCAGGCCTGGTTATACTATTACCTCAACGAGGAAGAGAAGCTACAAGCACATCTCCAGAAGATTGAGGATGAAATCCGCAGCCGTTTCCCCGCTTACCTGATCACTGAAAAGAGATTGCCCGAAGTCCAAGATGACACTTTGCTGGGCATATTCACGCAGATAGCCCGAATGCACGTCCTGAAAGGCGTGCAGGCGATGGATGCCTTCGAACGGTCTGAGAAGAAGCCCCCTTACGAGGAGCTGAAAACTGCAGCCCGGGAGTTCACCATCGCTATGGAGTATGACCACCTCATCGCAGAGGACTTCCGTGATCTGCGGCGAGCAATGAACGTCATTTATGAGCGGTTAAAGGGATTGAACGCCAGGGAGATGAAAGCTTTCTACGAATCTGTCAAGGAGACCGCTCAGGAATTCGGCTGGGAACCCTGTCATTTTCTTGAGAAACTGGAAGACCACTTTGGCCCGTATGAGATCATCAGCGAATTCGGCGTATAAAGTGCGGCTCTACCGGGTTCGAGACAGGGATGGGCTTATCTCGGTCATAGATGCCGTTTGTGCTGAAGGCCGCTGGATGAAGACCGATCGCTTTGAGCCCACCCCTGTGTGGGAGCACGCTCTGGCGGATCCGGGTTGCCCCTGCCATCTCCTTCTGGTGGCAGTGGACGGGACCCGTATAACAGGCTGGTGCAGAGTTTTTCCAACGGGAGATAACGGGGAAGGGGAGATAGGCATAGGGCTGCTCGCCCCTTACAGGAACCAGGGACTGGGCACCCGGATGCTCAGGCGGGCCGTTAAATGGGCTAAGGAGCATCACTTTACCCGGCTGAAGCTTACAACCCGCGCGGATAATACGCGAGCCATCCGGGTTTTTAAGCGCTGCGGTTTTGTGATAACCGCCTCCACACCAGAGGGATGGGTGAAAATGACGCTTTCGTTATGACCTGCCAAAGCGAGGAACATGCTATGGAACGCGACTTTCACAACACGCCCCCTGTTCTCTTCTCTCCTCCGGGTTATGAGGGGGAATCCGATTGTGCCTGTGCAGGGGAAATTTTACTGGTCACGCCGCCAGTTCAGCCTTTTGATTCCGATTGTGCCTGTGCAGCGGGAGCCAGCATTGATAATATGCCGTTGCCTAAAACCACCAGATGGGTTCTACCAACCCTTCTCCATCGGGCTCCACTGCCCGGGGGTTATCAGGTGGCTTTCAACCCCGCAGGTCCTGCCAATGTGGTGGTGCTGAATACATCGGCGATGAGCCTGCTGGAATCATATGTCACGCCTGCTCCTCTGGATAGTGCTCTTGCTCAGCAGATGGCCGCCCTGGGCCTGCTCACGCCGTTCGGTGAGACAGCGTTTGCTCCTCCTTCCTCGCGAGTCCTCACGATCTGGCTTCACATAACTGCTCGTTGCAACTTCCGTTGCCTGTATTGTTATGCACCCAAGAGTGACAGCGATATGTCCCCGGAAGTTGGACGAGCGGCATTGGAAGCAGCTTTCCGTTCTACCCAGATCCACGGGTTTGGGGGCCTGAAAATCAAATACGCCGGTGGTGAACCCGCTTTGAATCTACCCACAGTCCGGATTATCCACGCTTACGCGAAGAAGCTTGCAGCGAATGCCGGTTTGGAACTGCAGGAGATCTTGCTTTCCAATGGGACTCTTCTGACTTCGGAAACACTCGGCTGGCTCCGCGATGAGGGGATCAGGCTGTCCATTTCCCTGGATGGCATTGGTGATATGCGCAACCGACAACGGCCATCAGCGCGGAGAGAAGGCTCTTTCTCACTGGTCATCAAGAGTATTGAGCAAGCGTTAGCTTTAGGCCTATCGCCTCATCTTTCTGTAACTGTAACGGCTTATAATGTGAAGCATCTGGCGGAAGTGGCGGCTTTCGCTCTGGAACATGGCCTTACCTTCAATCTGAACTTCGTCCGCCCTGCATCTGGCATGCTCAATTTGATGCCAACCCCGGAACAGTTGGTCGCGGGTGTGCAGGCGGTGCTGGCGGAGATAGAACGCCAGCTACCTCCCTACCGCTTAATAGATGGTCTGCTTGACCGCTGTGGCCTGAACGCCCCTCATCGCTATCCCTGTGGGGCAGGACACTCCTACCTGGTTGTAAATCCTGGTGGTGGTGTGTCCCACTGCCATATGCAGATGGAAAAAGAAATTTGCACTGTCTGGGAAGAAGACCCGCTGGGGGTAATCCGGCGAGCGGAAACGGGCTTCAGGAACCTTCCGGTGGATGAAAAGGAGATTTGCCGGGATTGCCTGTGGCGGTATGTGTGTGCCGGGGGCTGCCCTTTGCTGACGTGCCGGCTTACCGGGCGAGATGATGTCCCCTCGCCCTATTGCGATGCTTACCGTGTGTTGTTGCCGGAATTGATACGCCTGGAAGGACTGCGCATACTAAAAATGCAGACCGGGGTATAGGACCGCTTAATTGATAAGTTAAAAGGGGAGGCGTTTAGCCTCCCCTTTTTTGTTATGGTCGGGTGGGAGCCAGGGGTTTGTAAGGTGACTGCAAGCAAAATGTAGAGTTTCCGGAGAATTGATGGTGTGCAGGGGGAAGATGAATTTGTCTTGAAGCCTGATAAGTTCATCAGGCCAGTTTTTGTTAATATAGAAGCAGAGCATCAAATGGTGAAAAGAGCAGGACAAGGAGGGGTTGCAGCGATGATAAATGTTATGTTGGAGGGACTCGTTAAACTAATCCTCATCATTGCCATTATAGGCATAGTGCTGGGCCTGATGCTTTCCAATACCGAACTGCTTAACCCTAAGCGCGCCCAGGTCGAAACCATGATTATGGAGCAAAAAGCCTCCGTAGAGGCCCAGCGAAGGAGCATAGAGCTGGAGGCCTATCGCAAGGAACAGGAGATTCGCCTGAAGGGATTGCAGCAGCGAGAAGAGGAAAGCCTGGCCTACCAGAGGGCACTTCATCAGGTAACTCTGGAATTGCTGATGACGGGTGGGACCATTATAGCGGTAGGCATTGCCTTAGGTTTAGCGGCTCTTGGCATCGGGAAAGCCTTCAGCCTTGCCACAACGGCCTCGGAGAGCCACAAAGCCTACCAAAAGCGCACCCAGGAATTGCAAGCCGTAGTGCAGCGCTTAATTCGGGCAAACAGGGAATTGGAGCGGGAAGTGGAACACCTGCGTCGTAAACTCGCAGAATCAACAGAAATGCAGGGAAAACCTTTATGGGAGGAGGCCGAAAAATGCGCAGCTCAAGAATATGCCCTAAGATCTGGCTGAAGCCCCGGGAACGCACTCCACTGGCCTGTAAAACGTGGTATTTGCCCAGAGCGCCACCACCTGCCCTGTCTTTTAAAGCAGGCCCAGGGAAAATTTTGAGCCCCGGCATACCGCCGGGGCTTTTCCATTACTTTAACTCCCTGATCACCCGGAAGCTTTCCCCGACCGCTTCTCATCCCAGCGGTTTCCTTCCTGTAATCGGGTGCAAAGCAACCCACGGCGCCTGAGCGGTGGACGGGCCCGGCCATATGCCTTCCGCAAAAGGAGCGCGAGCAGTTGCTATAAAACCTTTTAGGGGGTATAATGTTTAAAAGCTACCGAAAGGAGAGAGAGATGAGCAAAAATATCCTGGTAACATGCCCACGGTGCAAGCAGAGGTTCCCTGCCGAGGTCCACGAGATTGTGGATGCTTCCAGAAACCCAGAACTCCGGGAACTCCTCATAAGGGGAAGGCTCAACGTGGCTGTTTGCCCTCACTGCGGGGCAGCCGGAACCCTGAACGTCCCCATCTACTACTACAACCCCGAAAAGGAGATCGCCTTCGTCTACCTGTCGGCGCAGGTTGGGACGAGCGACCTGGAACGCCAGAAGATCATCGGGAATCTGACCAACCAGCTCATCAATTCCCTGCCCCAGGAAGAGAGAAAAGCCTATCTCCTCCAGCCCAAAGTGTTCATAACTTACAGGAGCTTCCTGGAGGAGATAATCAAGGCTGAGGAGATCCCATACGAGGAAATTGTTGCCCAGGAGATGCGCATAGGCCTGGTGGAAGCGCTCCTGGCTTCCCCTGAAGAGGAATGGGAGAGAATCCTGGGGTCCAACGTTCAGATAATTGACCCCATGTTCTTCCAGGTTCTCTCGGGGTTCATGGCCGAAGCTCACCGGAGGAAAGAGGAAGAACTCATCGGCAGGCTTGAGAACATCCGCAACAAGGTGGAGGAGTTCCTCAATCGGAGGATGGAAGAGGCCAGGGGTGCCCTCATAAGCGAGTTGCTGGAGCTCAAGGGCGAGGAACTGGAGACCGCAGTCGCAAGGATAAGGCCAATTCTGGATTACGATTTCTACCGCGATCTGGCCAGGCGCATTGACCAGCGCGAAGCTGAGGGCAAAACCGAGGAGGCCCAGAAGTTGAGGGAGCTCAGGGACCAGCTCCTTGATATAACCGCCCGCCAGGATGCCGAAGTGAGGGCCACCCTGACGAAGGCTCGGGACCTCCTCCGGGATGTGTGGGAGAGCGAGGACCGCCTGAAGACTCTGGAGGAGAGGGCAGAAGATGTGAACATGGCCTTTCTGGAGCTCCTGGCAGCTTCCATGGAATGGGCAAGGGACCAGGGCGATGTGGAGACTTTCCAGTCCCTGGCTTCTCTGGCCGAAAAGGCTGTGGAAATCGTCCGGAGCAAGGCCCCGCCTCAGGTCAGGCTCGTCAATGAGCTCATGGATGCTTCCTACCCCGATGAGACGAAGCGGATCCTGGAAGACAATGCGTCCCTTGTGAACGCGGAACTCCTAAGCCTCATGGACGAACTCACGGCGGACCTGGAGAGGGAAGGCTACACCGAAGCCGCCAGACACCTCTCAATGGTCCGTCGCCAGGCCGAAGGGATGATGCACAGCGCAGCTTTCTGAGGGGAGGGCTATGGAGCCCCTTTCCTTCGAAGAGGCCTACCGCAAGCTGGAGGAAACGGTCCGCAAACTGGAGGAAGGGGAACTCTCCCTGGAAGAATCCATCGCCCTATACGAAGAAGGGATGAGGCTGGTCCGCTACTGCGAGGAGCTTCTGGAAAAAGCTGAACTCAGGATCCGCCGGATTCAGGTGGACGAAGAGGGGAGATTGAGCCTCCTTCCCTTTGAGCCTGAAGATGGGCAATGAAATCCTGCTCTCCTCCTTTACGGCGTGGGGTTTGGCCCAGGTCGCCAAATTCTTCATCTGGCGGTGGCGCAGGGGAAAGCTCAACTTCAGGATCCTGGTGAGCGCAGGCGGGATGCCGAGCTCCCACTCGGCTCTGGTCTCCGCGCTGGCAACCTCTGTGGGCCTGTGGGAAGGTTTCTCCTCCACGGCTTTCGCCATAAGCCTCATCTTCGCCCTCATAGTGATGTATGATGCCGCCGGAGTCCGGAGGGCTGTCAGCATCCAGGCCACAATCCTGAACCAGATCCTTGAGGAGCTCTTCAAAGGACAGCCCATAAGCGAAAAGCGCCTGTGGGAACTCCTGGGCCACACTCCCTTTGAAGTCCTGGTTGGTGCCTGCATCGGGGTGATGGTTTCCGGCCTTTTCTACTGGCTCTGCTGAACCTGCCCCAGAACTCTGTCCAGATCCTCCGGCAGAGATATGTTTTCCACAAGCCGGATGAACTCCCGCAGAGAGGTTGACTTTTTCCTGAGCGACCTCAGCTTCTCCCCTATCGGATCGGGGTGGCCGGGTTCGGCAGCATAGGAGCCGAAGAAGGCGAAATAAGCCTGGTTCAGCTTGCGGATGTAGTAACCTTTGGAGACCAGCAATTTCCTCCTCTCCTCCATATACCTCTCGGCCCCTTCAATGTCCCCTGCCTTCAGGAGTTCCTCAACCTTGAGGCGCGTCTCGCGCATCAGCAACTGAAACTCGGACACAACCGGCTCTCCCCCCTTTTCCTCCACGGGCGGCGGGGCAAGCTCGGGATAATAACGGCGCAGGACTTTCATCCCAATTTCATCCCCGGCGATGGAAGCCACGGTCTCGTTTATGGTCCTCATGGCCGGACTGTCATCATAATGCCAGCCAAGGGGTCGGAAGAACAGGTAATGGTGGAACCACTCATGGGCCATGGCCTTAAGGGCGAACTCAAGGGACGGATAATCCAAGACCATGGCCGGGTAACTGGACAATCCACCAACCCCCACCACGAGGGAGGAAACATTGAAAAGGCTGTCCACTTCTTTTTCCAGAGCCTCCTGCTCCCTCAGGGTCATCTTTGGCCGGAGGTAAATCCCCTTGAGCATCACCAGGGCGTTGCGCGGGGCGATGACCAGGTAAAGGGGTGGACTCTCAAACTGCATGCTCACGGGAGGCCAAACCACCCCGGCAGTGGTGAATCCTTCTTCCCTGAGGATCTCCGTAACCTGTTTTTCCAGAACTTTTTCCACCTGAGGGCTCATGGAAGCCTGACGCTGTCTCAAAGCCTCAAGCTCCCGCTCAATAAACCAGATGGCAAGCCCCGAATACCTCGTCCTCTCGGCAGCGTATAGCCTGGTGAGCAAGTCCTGCCTGGAGCTTATCTCCTCGAGCAGGGAGAAATAGCCCCTGACCAGTTCCCTCTCATCAGAAGATGCCTCCCGGGGGGAAAGGAAGAACTTGCGCCAGAGAGCTTTGACCTCCCAGGAGGTGAAGCTGAACTGGTAGGGCGAAACGAAGCTTTCAACACGGTAATCGAAAGCCTTAGCCGGAGGGATTATTGAAGCCTGCGGGAGGAAAAGGAGGAGGAGCAGAACCAGGTATTGGGAAAACCGGCGGAAGAAAAGCGAAAGCCGAGCCTTCACCCCTTTAACTCAAGCCTCCCGAATCCGCAAGTCTCCTCTTTATGTAGTTTATCACCTCCACGGAGGAAGGCTCTGCCCCGTTCAGGATGGCCAGGTAATAACTTACGAAATCGCCGAAGTGGATGCTCCAGAGGATCTGCTCCAGGAAGGTATCGCCCTCAACCTTGACCGTATGGTATGGGATCTTCCCCATCGCAAGGACTTCCTCGGTTATCCTGAGGCGAGCCTCGTGCCTGGGATGCTCAAGGGAAGAATCCAGGATGATGACCACGAGCCTGTCCCTGCCTTCAGCGGGGTTCGGGTAGCCCACGACAGCGTTGTGGTGAGCTTCGGGTAGTTCCTCCCAGAAAGCCCAGTTCTTGGAGTTCTCGTTGAACTGGCCTTTCCACCGCTTCGCCACTGCTGAAAGGAACCCGGGCCCGTAGACCACAGGAATCGCTCCGTGGATGGCCTGAGCCAGCTTCTTGGCCGGGTTCTCCTCCAGGGGGATCTCGGGCCGTATCCGCTCCCGCAACCCCTCCACGAGAGACACAGCCTTCTCCACCTCGGCACTTTTATCTCCCACGAGGCCGGCCTCTTCCAGGATGCGCAACAGGTAAAGCATTGAATAGCCAATGGCCGAGCGGGGCTCCCCGGTGTAGGTGATGGTCCAGAGGGGGATGCCTTTTTCTCTGGCCAGGGCTCCAAGCTTACCGCCGGTGGTGACAGCCACACAGAGGGCTTTTGCTTCAAGAGCCTGGTGGAAAGCAGCAAGGGTTTCTTCGGTGTTCCCGGAATAACTTGAAGCTATGGCCAGAGTCCCCGGGCCCACCCACGAGGGTATGCGGTAATCACGGCAAACGTGGAGCGGGCACGGCGATTCATACCTGGCCAGGGCGGCCACCAGGTCCCCACCGATGGCGGAGCCCCCCATCCCCAGAATGATCACGTTCCTCACCTCTCTGTAATCAGGGGGCAAGCTGTATTTGAGGGCATCCTCCCAGGCCTTACGGCACTGCTCGGGCAACCCGAAGACCTGCCCCAGCATGTTCGCCCGGTCAATTTGAGCCCACTCCGATGGTCTGTCCAGCAGGTGCATGGTGCCTCCTCTCAGCCCTCGCCCTTAACCTTGAGGGCCAGGCGGTAGACTTCGCTCCGGGGCCAACCGGATAGCTCTGCCAGCTGCTTGGAGGCTTCCTTCACCGAAAGGCCCTCCTCCAGCAGGTTCCTCAGGCTTTCCCTGAGGGTCTCCTCATCCCATTGCTTTTCCTCCGCACCGCCCACAACCAGGGTGCACTCCCCCACGGGCGGGTTCGCCTGAAAATACTCAATGGCTTCCCGGATTGTGCCTCGCCATATTTCTTCGTGGAGCTTGGTCAGCTCCCTCGCCACCGCTATGGGTCGGTCTCCCAGGAATTCAAGGAGCTCCTCAAGGCATTCAAGCAGTCGGTGAGGTGCCTCAAAGAGGACAATGGTGCAGGGCTGGCGGCTGGCCCACTCGAGGATTTCCTTCCGCTTGGAAGGGGTCCGGGGCAGAAATCCGAGGTAAATGAAGGAATGGGTCGGAAGCCCCGAGACCACGAGAGCCGTCACCAGAGCCGATGGTCCCGGCACAGGCACAACATCTATCCCTTCCTCAATCGCCGCCTTTATCAGGGAATATCCGGGATCTGAAAGGCCGGGCATACCCGCATCGGAAATGAGGGCTACATCCCCCTTCTGGAGGGCTTTTATCAGCTCCCTGATCCGACCTTTCCCGCTGTATTCGTGGTAACTGACCACTGGCTTCTTTATCCCGTAGTGCTCAAGAAGCTTGCGTGCCCTCCTTGTATCCTCGGCTGCGATGAGGCTCACCTCGTTCAGAATGCGCAGGGCCCTCAGAGTTATATCTTCCAGATTCCCGATGGGAGTTCCTACCACATAGAGCGTGCCCATTTCACTTCACTTGCCCAGGATTATCTGCTTGAGCACCTCTTTGCTCCGGGATGAAGTCACGGCCAGGATTTCATCCCCCGCTTTGAGGACGGTATCGCCGTAGGGCACCATGGCCTGCTCATCCCTGACCACCATCACTATCAGAGCATCGTCGGGGATGCCGAGCTCCCGGATGCGCCGGCCGTCGGCAGGGGAACCGGGAGCAACTTTCCCTTCCACCAGCTCAACGCCCCCCTTCTTCAGGACCAGAAGGTGGACGAGGGAGGGGATAGGAAGAGCTCGCTCTATCTGAGCCTCTATGATCTCGGTGGTGGAAACGGTTACGTCCACCCCCAGGTGGGTGAAGATCTTAGAGTTGCGCGGGTTGTTGATGCGGGCTATAGTGCGGGGGACGCCGAACTTCTTCTTTGCCAGCAAGCATATGACCAGGTTATCTTCATCGTCGCCCGTCACGGCTATGACAGCATCGGCCCTGTTCATGCCTATCTGCTCAAAAGTGCGGGAATCACACCCATCCCCCAGCCAGACGTGATCGGCCCCAAGCTCATCCACAAGGAAGGCAGCCCTGTTGGGGTTCTTCTCCACCACTAACACTTCATGCCCGCTCTCCAGAAGGGAGCGGCTGAGGTAATATCCTACTTTTCCTCCGCCGACGATGATAACATACATTGTATCCCCTCCACGCATTTTCTTATGGCCTCAGCGGCCAGCATAACCGGAGAGATGACATTGAGGCCGAGACTGCTGAAAATCTCGGCTTTCCTGGGATCATCGAGGCGGGTGATGACGTTCTTCACCCCGAAGATTTCCTTAGCCACGTAGGAAGCCATGATGTTGGTGTTCTCGTATCCCGTGGCAGCGATGAAAACATCGGCCTGCTCAATCCCTGCCCGGCGCAGCACGTCCTCGTCAATCCCCTTGCCGACCACGGTCTCGCCCTGAAAATCGGGTCCCAGGGAAGCCAGCGCTTCCCTGTCTGCATCCACCACGGTTACGGAATGCCCTTCCCGGCTCAGGGAAAGGGCAAGGTAGGACCCCAACCTCCCACAGCCGACGATCAGGATCTTCATTTTGCACCCTCCTCGAGGATCTCAACTTTAATGCCTCTGGCCTCCAGCCATTCAATTCCCCTCCCTATCTCTTCCGCAGCTCCTTCTATATCCACCTCAAGCCATGCCGAACCGGGTTTCACCTCCGCCTTCCGGATGTTAACGATGAAGTTGAACTCCCGGATCAGGCTCCACAGGATTGGTTCGTCCACCAGTTCAGGGGGATACATAAGCCTGGCCCTTTTCTTAGCCATTTTCACCCTCCGGCAGGCACTTTGGAAATTATGACCTCGCAGTTAGCACGCCGCAGCACTTCCCGGACCGTTCGCCCTATACCTTCGCCGTAGGAAGTCTTCTTCAGCCCTATGCCCATCACGATCTGGTCTGCTCCGGTTTGCCTGGCCACGTTCAGTATCCCTTCGGAAGCAGAACGGTGGCGGATAAGGTGGAGTTCCGGTTTGAATCCGTGCTGCACGGCAATGAAGCGAGCGGTTTCCAGAACCCTTCTGCCCTTTTCCTCCAGCTCAGGCAAGGGCGCGTCCAGGGGAACGGTGTATGGGACTTCAATGACGTGGAGGAGAATCAAATGAGCGTTCTGCCTCTCTCCGAGCCGACAGGCCAGCTCCACTGCCCTCTCGGAGTAAACCCCCTCAATTATGGGGACCAGTATCCGGCGAGCGGCTTCCACGGAATAGATAGCCCTGACCACCTCTGGGGGGACTGGCTTCGGCAATCTCAGCATCCAGATCAGAGTCACCATCAACATCATCAGGAAGGAAACCGCCAGCATGATCCCGATGGGATGTCCCATTTTTACCTCCCGCTTTCATCCCTTAGCTCGCCAGCTGCGCCACTGATAAATTCCGAAAACGATCATGAGGCTCCCGAGGATGAGGGGCTGCCAGAGGACACTTAACTCAAGACCTTTCTCCAGAACCACCATCGTGCTCCGCACAATTATCACCACCCCTAAGAGCGCGATGATCAAACTGAGAGCGAGCCTGACTTTAACCATAGAAGCCCTGCCTGTTCCGCCTGGCGATTTCCAGCTTGAACCTTTCCAGAACCTCCCACTCCCCAGCCTCTTCCAGGAGCTGAATCTGGTGCGAGTCCCAGTCTCTGGGCAGGCTCCGCAAGATGGGCCTGCCACTGCGGTGACGATACCATGCGTAATAAGCTATCCAGCCCAGGACCCAGAGGGGGCCTACAACCCGGGCGATGGCATGGGTCCAGAGCACTATGATCACCATGGCTCCCGTGCCGATCACCCCGAGCACGCCTGGTATGGGGATTTCCCTATCTTTCCACCTTATGTTAAGAGGCACATGGTATGGCCTTGGTGTGTGCGGTTCCTTCACCCGCAGGGCAAGAAGAGCTATAGTGGAGAGGAAATAAGCAAGCATGGCCCCGAAGGCATACATGTTGGCCATGGTCTCCATTGCTCTGCGGCCGCTGAGGAAGGCGAAGAGAGCCTCTAAGATAGCTACCCCCGAGAAGAAGATAATGGAGCGAACCGGGGTATGGAAGCGGGGGTGAATGGCTGAGAGCTGCTCCCCTATGAGACCCAATTGAGCCATGCTGTAAGCGAGGCGGCTCGCCCCCATGATCCCGGTATTGGCCGAAATCAAGACGATTGTGGCTGCCAGAACGGCTGCTGCCGGCCCTGCCAGGAAACCAACGAAGGGCAACTCCTGAGCCAGCCGGGCCACAGGGTCGCCCTCGCGGGAAGCTATCACCTGCCAGGGGAGAATGCCCAGGGAAACAGTGGGGAAAGCCAGAGCGAACATGAGCACCACTATTATAAGGGCAAGAGAAGTGCGAGGTATAACCGTGGCCGGGCGTATCGTCTCCTGAGCAGCCTGCGATACCGACTCCAGACCCACATAGGAAATGACGGCTATGGAGATGGCATAAAGGAGCTTATCAGTGGATGGGAATTCGGTCGTGAGCTGGTGGAGGAAAAATTCCGGCTTCCAGGCGAAAGCAAAGCCTATGACAATTATACTGGTCTCCATAATCATGTCAAGAGCGCCCAGGGTTTCATTGAGGAGCGAGGATTCCCTTATGCCTTTTATGTTGAGGAGCATCAGGATGATTACCAGAAAAATGGACTCGGCCATCCATATGAGGTTCACGTTGTGGAAGGGGCCAATGTTAACCCCAAACTCCCGCACCATGGGGAAGAAAAAGTTTATGTATCCGGCAGAAGCAATGGAGAAGAGGGCTACGTCCACCGTGTAATCCAGCATGAGGGCAGCTCCAGCTACCAGGCCCCAGAAATCACCGAGGCCCCGCAAGGTGAAATACTGACCTCCCCCTGCGGCGGGATAAGCTGAGGCCAGCTCGGTATAAGCAAGGCCCACCATTATGTAGACAATACCGGCTATCAGGAAGGCAATGGGGGTGGCCCCCTGAGCGGCAGCCATAACCAGGCCCAGGGCCACGTATACGTCGGCCCCAACATCGGCGTAGCCCCAGGTAAAGGAACCCCAAACTGTTACATCACGGCGCAGTCCTGTGCGTTGTTCTTTCATGCATTCCCCTCCTCTGAACACAGCACGAATTATATACCCAACTTCAGAGAGGTGTCAAACCTTCTCTAAAAACGCATATCCTTGCCCAGAAAACCTTTTTGTGTTAAGCTTTAATTGAGCCAAATCGGGAAAGGAGCGGTGAAATGCCCAGGATCCTTCTGGTGGATGATGACCCCAAGGCCGTAAAGCTGATGGGGTATATCCTGCACAAAGAAGGCTACGAAGTGGTCCCAGCCCTCAGCGGTAAAGAGGCCCTGGAACTTCTGGATAAGGAGAAAATAGACCTGGTGATCCTTGACATAATGATGCCGGAAATGGACGGCTACGAGGTCTGCCGCCGGATAAGGGCCAACCCTGCCACAGCCAAAATACCGGTCATAATGCTCACGGCCAAAGCCATGCCGGAGGATAGGATCGCCGGTTATGAGGCCGGAGCTGACCATTATATCACCAAGCCTGTCCTGCCGGCGGAACTTGTAGCCACAGTAAAGGCCCTCCTGGCCAGGACCGCGGTTGAGGTAACCAGAGGCAAGGTCGTAACCTTCATTGGGGTCAAAGGAGGGGTTGGGGTGACATCCCTCGCGGTCAATGTGGGGGTCACAATGGCCAGGGAAGGGCTCAAGAGCATCCTGCTGGACATGCAGCCCTACGGCCTGGCTGTTTCCTCCCAGCTCGGCCTGACGATAAGCAGGGTGGATAGTGCTTTCCTCAGGATGAAGCCCGAGGATATCACCAAAGCCGCCGCTGAAGCCTTCCTGACAAAGCATGTCAGTGGCCTCTTGGTTTTCCCCTCCATCTTCCCGGATTATTCCACAGGGGGAATCCCCCGCGATTTCGTGCGCAAACTGATCCAGACCCTGAGCTTCATGTCCGATTACCTCCTGATTGACGGCGGCTCGCGGATAGACCAGGCCACGGAGGTAGCTCTGAGAGAGTCGGACAAAGTGGTGCTGGCGGTTGAACCCGACCCCCTCTCTTTAAAACTGGGTGACGCCATGATCAAAGAGCTTGGAAGGTTCGGCATCGGCGGCCTCAAGCTCATAGTAGTGTCCATAAACAGGGCAAGGGTTCAGATCGCCTTCACCAAACATGAGCAGGAGAGCATCCTGGGCAGTGCAATCAACGTGATAATACCGCCTGCTCCGGAGCTGTTCTTCCAGTCAACGAAGGAAGGGGTGCCGGCTGTGATGCTCCAGCCTTCCTCCCTGGTGGCCGAACAGGTGAGGGCCGTCGTCAATCTGATCAGGGAGAAAGCCAGTTGAATCCCCTGATAAGACACCGGTGGGACCTCCCCATTGAAGAAGCTGAAAGACTCCAGCGCGAGCTGGCCCTGAAGGTCATCAAGGAGAAGACTTTTGGGGAAATAAAGCTGGTGGCAGGCATAGATGTGGGCTTCAAGGGCGATGAGGCCATAGCCGGGGTTGTGGTCCTTGAATACCCTGAGATGAGGGAAGTGGAAGAGGTCACTGCCAAGACAATTGTGCCTTTCCCTTACATACCCGGGCTTCTGGCTTTCAGGGAAGGCCCTCCAATAGTGGCAGCGCTGGAGAAGCTTCGGAACGAACCGGACCTCCTGATCCTGGACGGGCAGGGGATAGCTCACCCGCGCCGCATGGGGATCGCCACCCACATCGGGGTTATCTTTGATAAGCCCTCCATAGGGTGCGCTAAATCGCGCCTCACAGGCTCTTACAACGAGCCCGGCCTGGAGAAGGGCGCCTGGTCCTACCTGTATGACGGCCCCGAAATCATAGGGGCTGTCCTCAGGACGAAGGACAAAGCTCCTCCCCTGTTCGTTTCCATAGGCCACCGCATTGACCTCCAGACTGCTCTGGAAATTGTGCTTGCATGCTGCCGCGGAGACCGCCTCCCTGAGCCCACAAGGCTCGCTCACCTCCTGGTTTCGGGTAAGCCTCAACAGGCAAAACAGGCAAAGCTCTTTGCCCCCTGAAGGATCAGGACCAGAGCCCAGCCGCCCGCAAGCCGCGAAGAGCAAACCCTTGCCAGATTGAACGGCGATGCATATAATTTAAGCGTCCCTGGTATGTCAGCCCGCGGAGGGCACCCAGCCAGGTGAAGCGGCTGGGTGCCTTTTAAATTTTAAAAACGGGAGGGGTCAGTTATGAGAAAGGCGCTGATTCTCCTTTTCCTGCTCCTCACAGCCTGCGCTTCACCACAAACTCAAGCCGTTGTGATCGGGGTCAGGACGGCAAATGACCATTCCCCCTTTTACATTGCCGAAAAATTGGGCTTTTACCAGGATGAAAAAGTCCAGGCCAAGGTAGTGCTCGTTCCCTCCAACACCGAGATCATTGAGGGCCTGAAGCGGGGCGAGTTCCAGATGGGAGCTGTGCCCGTGACCACAGCTATTGCCGCCATCGCTCAGGGAGTGCCCATCCGGATTGTGGCGATGACCGGACGCGGGAGCGACGGCATCCTCGTCAGGGCTGATAGCTCCATAAACACCATAGCAGACCTCAAGGGGAAAAAGATAGCCACCATACGCGCTTCAATCCTTGATGTCCTTCTGCTTTTAGCCCTCGAGGAAGCAGGACTTGACCCGCAGAAAGATGTGGAAATAGTCTATTTCAGCACCCTTGGAGATATGATAAACGCCCTCAAGACAGGCCAGGTGGATGCCACTGCTAATACCGAGCCCTTTATGACCGAGGCCGAGAATGCCGGATGGGGCAGGATCCTGCTTTACTTTACAGCCTACTGGAAAAACCATCCCTGCTGCGTGGTGGTAGCACGCACCGATTTCGCCCAGAAGCATCCAGACCTGGTGGAGAAAATCCTCAGGGCTCACGTGAGAGCAGTCCGTTTCGCCAATGAAAACCCGAAGGAAACGGCGAAGATCATCGTTGAATACCTGAAAGCTTTTGACCCTGACTTTGTGGAGAAATCGCTTTCCCCGGATAAAATGCTCATCTCCTGTGAGATTGAGCCGGGTGAAATAGGAAAGATGGCCGAACTAATGCATCGCTACGGCTTCACCGGGAGGGCTCTCGCCGAAGAAGAGTTGGTAAACCTGGATTTTCTGCGCCGGATCCTGGGGAAATAAGGCTTCATGATGAAGCGCTGGCTCAAGCGGGCAAGCTCAGTGGCGATTTTCTTCCTGCTCTGGGAACTTCTCCCCAGAGCAGGGTTGGTGGACCCAATTCTGATCCCGCCCCTGAGCCGCATCCTGACCAGGGGCGTGGCCCTGCTCGCCAGCGGAATCCTCCCTGCACATCTCTGGGCGAGCCTGTGGAGGGTGCTCACCGGCTTTGCGCTTGCTTCCGGCGTGGCTATTCCCCTGGGGGTTGTCCTGGGCTTGCTGCCCGGGATAGAAGAATACGTTGACCTGCTCATCCAATTGCTCCGCCCGCTGGCTCCCCCTGCATGGATCCCCCTGGCAATACTCTGGTTCGGGATCGGGGATAAACCGGCCATCTTCATCGTCTTCACAGGCACTGTCTTCGCCATGCTCACCGGCATTGTTTCGGCAACGAAGGGACTGGACAAGAGATTGGTGAAGGCAGGATTGACCCTCGGGGCTACGCCCCTCCAGACAATTTTCCACGTTATCCTTCCTGCCCTGATGCCCGCCATCTTTGCCCAGTTGCGGATAGGGCTTGGCCTCGCCTGGATGTGCGTGATAGCCTCCGAAATGGTGGCCGTCCGCCGGGGTCTGGGCTTCATGATGATTGAGGCCCGAAACCTCTTCCGAACCGAAGACATCCTGCTGGGCATGATGGTAGTCGGAGCTCTGGGATTGAGCATTGATTCCATCCTCAGGTTCATTGAACGCAGGAGCTTGAAGTGGCAGAGGGGTCTAAGAGCTCATGAGCTTTTTGGAAGTGGTGGATATTCATAAAACTTTTGCGAGCGATAAAGGCCCGGTCCAGGCCCTCGCCGGCGTAAACCTTTCGGTTGAAAAGGGCGAACTCGTGGTGATAATTGGCCCATCGGGCTGCGGCAAAACTACCCTGCTCCAGATAATAGCAGGCTTGGAGAAGCCCACGAAAGGGGAAGTCCGCATAGCCGGTCAGCGGGTGAACGGGTGGGGAAGGGATCGCACGATGATCTTCCAGGATTTTTCCCTGTTCCCCTGGCTTACAGTGAAGGGCAATGTGGAATTCGGCCTGAAGATGGCAGGAGTTCCCTCAAGAGAGAGGGCGAAAATAGTGGGCGGGCTGATTGAAAAGGTAGGCCTCACAGGTTTTGAGGACTTTTACCCTCACGAACTCTCCGGGGGCATGCAGCAGCGAGTGGCCATTGCCAGAGCCTTAGCCGTTGATCCGGCAGTGCTCCTCATGGACGAACCTTTCGCCTCGGTGGATGCCCTGACCAGAAGCGGACTTCAGGCCGAGCTCGTGCGCCTCTGGAGCGAGTGCCGGAAGACCATCCTCTTCGTCACCCACAGCCTCCGGGAAGCCCTCCTCCTGGCCGATCGCATTGTCGTGCTGACGGAGAGGCCGGGTCGGGTGAAGGCGGTTTTCCACGTGGACGTGCCCCGCCCGCGCGAAGCCTACCTGGAGGAGCTTGCCTGGTGGGAGGCCAGATTGATGGCGGAACTCGACTCAGGAGGAAGCTCAAAGAGCTGGTAGACTCCACCGAAATCCTCCACTTTGCGGCAGAGACTCAGCACCTCATCCAGTTCTTCAAGCTCTTTCGGACCAATGGGATCAAACCCTTCATCCACGAGGTAGTTCAACCCCGTGCGGTAAAGGAGCAGGTGAGTGATTCCTTCCCTCCTCCAGGCCGAGATCAGAGCCTCAGCATCGTAACCATACAGGTAAAGGGAATGGAGGAACCGGTCCAGAAGGGAATCGGGGACGCACTCCTTGAGGCAATGGTATGTCTTTGGTTCCCAGAGGAAAAGGACCTTCGCATTATCCGGCAGCTTTTGATTGATGAATTCCACAGCCTTGATATACCAGCCGAGCCGGCGGGCGAGGAAAGCCTCTTCCCCCTCAAGGCCGAGGATAACTTTCAGGGGAGCGAGCTTGAGGAAGCCCAGTGAAAACTCCACCAGGGTGAGCGCCAGCACGAGTGAGATTGCTGCTCTGAAGAGCCATCCTAAATTCAGGGGCTTCACGGGCAGCCTCTCCAGCGCCTTAATCCCCAGAGCGATGGCCAGGGCGAGGACTCCAAAAGCGGGAAGGAGCAAGCGACCCTGGATCAGCTGGTAACTCCAGGCCAGGCCGAAGAGCCAGAAGGCATAGGGCATGGAAAAGAAGAGCAGGGCATCACGGATCCTGAGACGTTCCCTTCTGTCCAGAAGTCTCCAGCCCGCGAGGAGTGGCAATAGTCCGAGGAAAAGGGGCCCGAGAGAGGCCGAGTAGCCTATTGCGCCATCAATCCCCCAGATGGTGGCATCCCAGGGGGCAGTGAGCAACTTCCACGGCGCCGTGGTGGCGAATCCCGTCCACGGCCTGCCGAACCACCACCTTCGCCATTCGTCCCAGTAAATCCCCTTGAAGAAAAAAGGGTAAATGGGGTTGCCGGTGAGGATCAGGTTCTTCACGAGCCAGGGGGAGAAAAGCAACAGGGCTGTAACTGAAAAGATGAGGCTTTCTTTCCTCCGGCCGGTTGTGAAAAGGAGGAGGAAGCCCGCCGCCAGAACTGCCACAGCAGTATACTTGACCGAAAGGGCGAAGCCGGCCATCACCCCGGCCAGGATAAGCCACCTTGAGGAACCGGTCTCCCTGTGGAAAACCAGAGCCTGGAAAGTCAGGGTCGCGTAAACCAGCAGAGCGATATCCACATAGGGCCACGTCATCAAAATGAAAGCCGTAGGGGCAGAAAGGATGAGCGCTCCGGTGAAGTATGGACTTTCACAGAACCCGAGCCCGATCAGGGCACCAAGCAAACCGTAGAACCAGTGGATCACGGCCGCAGTCCTCTCTCCCGTGAGAGCCATACCCCAGGTGAAGAGCATTTCCACAAGCTCTGGAAATCCGAGGTAAGGGAGGTCGGTTGGGTGAAATATTCTGCCTTCTTTGAGGTAAAACTTCGGGCCTGTCAAATGGTAAACGAGAGAATCCCAGGCGGTGGGGGGTGTGAGGGCCTGGAGGAGGGCAAGCCCGAGGGAGAAGGCGAGATAGAAAGCGAGGAAAGCCTCAAAACGGTTCAGGGGTTTCGGGAGCCTGGCCCCTCTCAGGCTCCGGTAGAGTTCCGGCCCCGTCGCTGCGAGGCCGAGCACGGTAATGAGCCAGATGTAAGCGGGACGGAGCAAGCCCATCGCCCCAAGGCCAAGGCCGGCGAGATAAAGGATTCCAAGGCCCACGGCCGTTGCCCAGATGAGCCTTTGGGCAGGTTCAGCCACCAGCCTCTTCGTGAGCAGAAGCCCCACCCCGGCCCCCAGGCTCACAGTGGCCAATCCCCCGGCGAAAGCCGAGAGGGCTTTCGCCAGAGCCCGAAGGTTGGCGGAGGTGAAGGGCTTGTGGGGTATGTAGTAAAAGGCCATGACGATGAAAAGCCAGAGCAGAGCCAGGAAAAACACCCAGTAATACCACCTCGGGAACATGCCTTTCCTCCGCAGAACATCTTCCCAGTGGAGATTTTAACACTTTAAGAAGTCTTAAGCCAAGGCTGCAAATCCCGAAGCCTCTTCAATGCGTGAGCGGTGGACGGGCCCGGCCATATACTTTCCTCCTTCCGGAGCGCTCCCCAGGGGAAGCTTCCCGGTGAAGATACTTGCGACGTTCGGGTGCCTATTGACCTCCTGGTTAAGTGCGTTTGACAGGAGAACCCCTCGCTGCTATACTTAGCCGGGAGGAAGGCGTGGATTCAGGACTTGTGAGCAAGATTTACAAGGCCAGACGCTACGCTCAGGAGCCCGAGAGGATCACTTTTATGAGGTTTGAAGTCCGCTTCAGGGGCGACCACGGAATTCACACGGTGAGCTTTGACCACGGCAAATGGCACTGCGATTGTCGCTTCTTCTCATTGAGGGGGACCTGCAGCCACACGATGGCTCTGGAGAAAATCTTCGGCAAGATGCTCCACGGCGAAGACAATGAAGCGTAAGTGGCAGTTCTGGCTCGGCCTTCTTGTGAGCGCAATATTTTTATACTTCGCCCTTGCGGGCCTGAGGCTTGAAGAAGTCTGGAAAGAAATGAAGAATGCCCGCTACATCTGGATTGTCCCCGGAGTGATCGTTTATTTTCTCGCTGTATGGGGACGCACCTGGCGATGGCATTACCTTCTGGCCTCCATCCAGAAAGTCAGGCTCTCCACCCTTTTCCCCATCGTTGTAATAGGTTACATGGGCAACAACATTTACCCTGCCAGGGCCGGGGAAATACTGAGGGCTTACGTCCTCAAACGGCGCGAGGGGATCAGCCTGAGCTCCTCCCTCGCTACGATCCTGGTGGAAAGGGTCTTTGACGGAGTCGTAATGCTGTTTTTCGTGTTCGTATCCCTCCCCTTTGCCCCGATGGCCCCTTACCTGCGCAGGGTGGTGATATGGTCAAGCCTCCTCTTCTTCGGGGTTCTGGGAGGGTTTTTCTTCGTAGCAGCCAGGCCTGAATGGACGATAACCTTTTTCCAGAACAATCTGGAGAAATTTGTGCCCTCGCGGTTCCGGGATAAAGTCAAGGGCATACTGGACCGCTTCATAGAGGGGCTCGGAGGGTTGCGAAGACCTCAGGACGTCCTTATGGTCTTTGCAACCTCGGTCTTCATCTGGCTTACGGAGACAACAAAGTATTGGTTCGTCATGCACGGCTTTGACTTCAACGTGCCCTTCTACGTCCTCATGCTCATGACGGCAGTGGTCAACCTCGCTACAACTTTGCCCTCTTCACCCGGTTACATTGGCACCTTTGATGCACCCGGGATAAGGATACTGGTCCAGTTCGGAGTGCCGGGGCCTGTGGCCGCAGGCTACACCCTTGTCCTGCACGCAGCTCTCTGGCTCCCCATAACCCTGCTGGGCATATTCTACATGTTCAGGGAAAGCCTCGCCTGGCGAGAAGTTCAAACCGACATTGCTGAAGGGGCAGTTAAATGAGCGGGTTCATTGATAAGGAGCGCATAGAGAAAGCAGTTCTGGAGATAATCCTGGCGATAGGGGAAGACCCGAACAGAGAGGGCCTCAGGGATACACCACGCCGCATTGCCGAAATGTATGCCGAACTCTTTGAAGGCCTGCACCAGGATCCCATGGAGGTCCTTCGGGTTGGCTTTGAGGAGGAAGAGCACCAGGAGATGGTGATCCTGAGGGATATCCCCTTCTATTCCATGTGCGAGCACCACTTTCTCCCTTTCCACGGCGTAGCCCATATAGGCTACATACCGGATAAGCGTATCGTGGGCATATCCAAACTGGCCAGGGTGGTGGAGATCCTGGCCAGGAGGCCTCAACTCCAGGAGCGACTGACCGGCCAGATAGCTGACGTCATAATGGAAGGATTGCAACCGAAGGGCGTTGGCGTCATCATTGAAGCTGAACACCTCTGCATGACAGCCAGGGGCATAAAGAAGCCGGGAAGCATAGTGGTGACCTCAGCGAACAGGGGGATCTTCAGGACGAAACTGGCCACCAGGCAGGAATTCCTCAGCCTCATCCGCAATGCTCGCCGCCGGTAAAACTTAGCTCTCACCCCGCTTCTGAAACGCTCCAGTCGTTTGACAGAGCGGGCTTTTTGTGGTATAAAAACATGGAAAGCGATAAAGCCCTTCGTCCGAGTCTTGAAAAGGATGAGGACGAGAGGGCTTTACTTTTGGGGTGAAAAAGAAAAAACCTGGAAAGGAGGTGAGAAATGAAAGCTCTGGGCCGTCAGCTTGTGGTGGAATTCTGGGATTGCCAGGGGGACCTGAATTCCCCCGAGCTCATTGAACAGACCCTGAAGGAGGCGGTCCAGAAGGCCAGAGCCTTCCTGCTCGACACCAAAGTCCACCAGTTCCAGCCCCACGGCATATCGGGGGTGGCGGTGATCGCCGAATCCCACATCTCCATCCACACCTGGCCTGAATACAAATACGCAGCCGTTGACGCCTTCACCTGCGGCAACACCGACCCCGAAGCGGCCGTGGAACACATCCGCCAGGTGCTCAAGCCCAGAAAAGTGAAGACCCTGAAGATAGAAAGGGGTCTCCTCCAGGACCAGGGCCTGCGCCTGGAGTATAAAGACCACGACACCTGACTCAAAAAGCAAGCTGCTCATCGGGCAGCCGCAGATCCCTGGCAATTGGACCTCCTCTTCAGGGGGCCAGTTGCCAGGGAAATTTTTATGTGCGAGGAGGGGAAAGGGCTATGCTGGACCCTGACAAATGGATCTGGGAGATGCAAATGCCGGGAACTATCTTTGGCATGAAGGTTAAAAGCTGGCTCGTCCGGAAAAAGACCCAGTATCAGATGCTGGAGATAGCGGTAACCGAGGACCATGGACTGGCTATGAGCCTTGATGGGTGTTTTATGCTTACCGAAAGGGATGAATTCTTCTACCACGAAATGCTGGTTCATCCCGCTCTCCTTGCTTTGCCAGACCCCTCCTCAATTCTCATCATAGGTGGAGGAGATGGCGGCGCTCTGAGAGAAGCCCTCCGCCATCCGGTGAAAGAGGCTTACCTTGTGGAGATTGACCGGGATGTTCTGGAAGCGGCCTTCCAGCACCTTGAGCCCATACACAGGGGTTCTTTCCATGACCCCAGGGTCAGGATAATCACCACCCCGGGGGAGGATTTCATCTCAAAGACGGAAAAGAAATTTGATGCCATTATCGTTGATTCTACCGACCCAATAGGTCCGGCGCGGAGGCTCTTTGAGGAAGAGTTCTTCATCTCGTGTCAGAAGGCCCTGAAACCGAAAGGGCTTATAGCCCTCCAGGCCGGAACGCCCCTCTTCCATCCGGAGGAACTCACATCCACTGTTCAATTTCTGCGGAAGCTGTTCCCCTACGTAGAAGTTTACTTAGGGTTCATGCCATCTTATCCGTCGGGAATGTGGTCCTACGTTGTTGCCGGAGGGAAGCAGCCGAAAGTAAAATTGAGCACCCTGAAAAGGAGATACAGTGAAAGGGGGCTTGTGACCAGATACTACACCCCTGAGCTACACCTGGCCGCCTTCAACCTTCCCCTTTTCGTCCGAGAGCTTCTCTCCAGAGCCTCCACCTGAGGAGGGCCAGCTCCTTAAAAGCCCTGGCGATAACATCAAGGCGGGCGCCGGTCTGTTTGCCGGCAGGCCTTGGCAGGTGGGTAACCGGAACCTCCCGGAACCTGAACCCGGCCCTCTTGGCCCTCACCAGGAACTCAGCGCTGAAAGTAGCCCCAAAGGATCGGATGTGAGGCCCCACCTTCTCCACGACTTCCCGCCTGAAGAGCTTGAAAGCGCAATCCACATCCCTCACTGTGTAACCGAAGAGAACCGTCACCAGGAAGCTCCAGCCCCAACCGAACAAAACCCTGAACCATGGGTCCATGCGCTTTGGCCTGTAGCCGGCTACAAGGTCGGCTTCACTTATGAGGGGAAGCAAATTCTTCAATTCATCAAGTTTGAATTGCCGGTCCGAATCGGTGAAGAAAATCAGCTCTTTTGTGGCGGCCGTAATGCCGGAGTAGACGGCAGCTCCGTAACCTTTGTTCCTTTCATGGCGGATGAGGCGCACTCTGGGGTAAACGGCGGCTTTCTCCATGACCCTCTGAGCAGTATTGTCCCTGCTCCCATCGTCCACCACGATGATTTCATAATCATCGGTGATGGAGGAGAGGACGCGGTCCATCTCCTCAATCATGGGACCGATATTGGCTTCCTCGTTGTAGGCGGGCATGACGCCCGATATGGAAAGCATAAACCCTCCTCAGGCTAATCCGGTATATCTATCGGATAACGGCCCCACCTGAGGGCAGCATCATACATGGCCACGATGTTCTGGGGGGGAACATCGGGCTGGATGTTGTGGATGGGGGCGAATATGTAGCCACCCCCTGGGGCGAAAATGCGGAGCCTCTTCTTGACATCCTCCTCCACTTCCTCCGGAGTGGCCCAGGGGAGAACGGTCTGAGGGCAAGAACCCCCACCCCAGAAGCTCAGCTTATCTCCGAACTCCTTTTTGAGCCTTTCGGGCTCCATCCTGGCCGCGGCCGTCTGCACCGGGTTAAGTATATCAACCCCCGCCTCAATCAGGTCAGGGATGAGGTCGTAGACAGAACCGCAGGAGTGGAGGAAGACGTAAGCTCTGGTGTGGGCGTGGACGAAGCTGTAGAGCCTGCGGTGGTGTTCGAAGAAGAACTTCCTGTAAGTAGCGGGACTGAACTGGAGGCCTGCCTGTGTTCCCAGATCATCCCCGAAACCGATCACATCCACGTATTCCCCCACCGCCTCTATGTAGCGTTTGAGGTCGGCCAGGGCAGCATCGGCCAGCTTGGCTATGAGCTTTGAAGCGAAGTCCGGGTTGAGCTTGAGGTCCATCAGGAACTCGGCCCAGCCCCTGGCGAATTGTCCGCCTTCTACAAGGCTTCCCCCGAACCAGCCGAATATGGCGTAATCGGTCTCATGGTAGAGGCGGCGGGCAGTGTGGTGCAGGAACTCCAGTTCCTCGTCCGAAATGCGGGCTGGCTCGAAGCGCTCAAGTTCTTCAAGGGTTGGGGCCTTTATGGGGGGCTCTTTGGGAAGGAAATGGTATGTCCCTGCCGGCATCCAGTGGGCAATGCGCCCCTCGGCGGTCCTTATGAGCAGGTCTCCTTCGGGAGTGCGTTCAGGCTCAAAGTCCTCGGAAATAAGGGCTGGGGAACCATCGGGCAAGGTCCAGGGCTTCCAGCGGATGTTCTTCACCCCCGGGATCGGCTCGAGGGGAGGAAGTTCAATTACGTCCACGCCGAATCGCTTCCGGACAGGCTCCTCCACTTCGGCGAGCTGAAGGATTATGTTGGCAACCTTCACCGGTTGACCGTCAATCCCGAGGTATTTCCTGAGGCGATGGTAAGCTACGGCATTTATCCCCGTAACCAGAGAGCCTCCCAGGTCTATCGGGACCCGGTCAGGTTCCTTATGGGCAAGAGCGATGCGGACCCTTTCCCTTGAGTTCATGACCCTCAAATTATAAGGCAGGCCGCTGGATTTGGCAAGGGAAGCCTTCTGAGGTATAAATTTTATCGGGCCTGCTGAAATCAAACTAAGGAGGAGGCGAGATGAGCAGAAAGCTTTACCTAACGCTGGCGCTGGTGGTGACTGCTGCAATGCTCCTTACGGCCTGCGCCACCCCTACACCGCAAGTTATCAAGGAAACGGTGGTGGTCACCAAAGAAGTGGTGGTCACTCCAACTCCAGTCCCCAAGAAGGTTCTGAGGCTTAACCTTGGCCCCGGCGATGTCCCGACCATTGACCCATCTCTTGCTACGGACGTTTCCTCTGTCCAGATCATTGAGCTTACCACTGTCGGTCTGACCCGCCAGAATGAGGAAACAGCCGAGGTTGAGCCGGGTATGGCCGAAAGCTGGGACATCTCCGAAGATGGCAGGACCTACACCTTCCATCTCCGCAAGGGCATCTACTGGGTTAAGTATGATGCCGCCAAGGGCGAAGTGGTCCAGGTTCTGGACTGCGAGGGGAAGCCCAGGGAAGTCAAGGCTCAGGACTTCTGGTATGGCATAATCCGCACCCTCAAGCCCGAAACCGCATCCGACTATGCTTACGTCCTGGCTTTCGCCATTGAGGGAGGCGAGGAGTTCAACTCCGGGACCATTACCGACACCGCTGCCGTGGGCGTCAAGGTCATAGATGATTACACCCTCCAGATCACCTTCAAGGAGCCTGCCGCCTACAACGCCAACATCGCCGGGATGTGGGTTGCCCACGCCGAGCCTTCCTGGCTCATTGAAGGCGATCAGTGCACCGAAGCCCGCGGCGATAAGTGGACCGAGACCGGCTTCTTCCAGGGCTATGGTCCTTACACCCTCAAGGAATGGGTCCACGAGGACCACATAACCCTGGTCAAGAACCCCTTCTGGCCTGGTATCCCGAGCGTTCCTCAGGCCAAGATTGACGAAGTCGTCTTCAGGATGCTGGATGACACTGCCGCCTTCGCCGAGTATGAGGCCGGGAACCTGGACACCGCTGGCGTCCCCATCGGCGACATTGACCGCGTGAAGGCTGACCCGGTCCTCTCCAAGGAACTGTATATTGCCCCCGTGCTCTGCACCTATTACTACGGCTTCAACACCAAGGCCCCAATTGTGGACGACGTCAGGGTGCGCCGAGCTCTCTCCATGGCCATTGACCGGAAGGCTCTGGTGGAGAACGTCCTCAAGGGTGGGCAGGAGCCTGCCCAGTGGTTCTGCCGCCCCGGCCTGACCGGTTGTCCTACCCCCAAGGATTATCCCGACCTCGGCGTCAAATACAATCCCGAGGAGGCCAAGAAGCTCCTGAACGAATACCTCCAGGAGAAAGGCCTCAAGCCTGAAGACCTGGACCTCACCCTGATGTTCAACGTGGGCGTCGGCCACGAGAAAATCGCCCAGGCCATCCAGCAGATGTGGAAGGAGACCCTTGGCATCAACGTCAAGCTGGCCAGCCAGGAGTGGAAGGTCTACCTCAAGACAATCCGCGATCCCAAGGCCACTCCTCAGATCTGGAGGCTTGGCTGGTGCCAGGACTATCCCGATGCCAACAACTTCACCCGCGAGGTCTTCTCCTTCGGAGGTTCTGCTAACCCCAAAGAGGGCGGCGGCGTGAACTGGAAGAACGATAAGTTCGAGGAACTCGTGCTCGCTGCCGCCAAAGAGATGGATCCCAAGAAGCGCGTTGACCTCTATGCTCAGGCCGAACAGATCCTGGTATACGAGGATGCTGTCATCGCTCCCATCTACTGGTATACCAGGGTTACCTGCACCAAGCCTTACGTCAAGAGGACCTTCTCCGTCCTGGGCGGCCTTGAGCACATTGAGAAGTGGGACATAGAAAAGTAAAAAGAGCTTTTCAGCAGGCCCAGGGGGAGGGGACATCCCCTCCCCCTTTAAAAACCAATTTTCGGGAGCGGAGAGGAGATGCTCAGATACATAGTGAGGCGGTTCCTGTGGATGCTCCTGGTGCTCTTTGTGGTATCCCTCATCACCTTTATCCTCATGCATGCTGTCCCCGGCGGGCCATTTGACCGCGAAAAAGCGGTTCCCCCTGAAATCCTGGCCAATCTGAACGCCAAATACCATCTGGATGAGCCATTGCCCAAACAATACCTCCGTTACCTGTGGGACATCTTTGTCCCCCACATTTCCCGTATACCCCCTGGCACTTCCCTCACCGATGACCACCTGATCAACATCAAGATTGGGGAAAAGCTCTGGCTCAAGTGGATGAACTTCGGCCCCTCCTATAGTTCCCGAAGCCGCACGGTGAACGATTACTTCCGACAGCAGTTCCCCGTTTCAGCGCAGCTTGGGGTGATGGCTCTGATGGTGGCGGTTCTCATCGGTATACCCCTGGGCATTCTGGCTGCCCTAAAGCAGAACACCGTATGGGATTACCTCGGGATGAGCATCGCCATCTTCGGAGTCTCAGTCCCCGTCATTGTGCTGGGGCCCATCCTCATCTGGATCTTTGGAGTTACCCTCAAGTGGCTACCTCCGACCGGTTGGGGGGCAAAGCCACCTTTCATCCTTGGATTTATCCCCTCAAACCTCGGCCCTGAATTCTTCAAATATGCCATAATGCCTTCCATCGCTCTCGGCCTCGGGCAATCGGCTCTGATAGCCAGGCTGACCAGGGCAAGCCTGCTTCAGGTCCTGAGGGAGGATTACATCCGGACGGCCAGAGCCAAAGGGCTTCCCGAAAGGGCCGTTATATTTGTCCACGCCCTCAAGAACTCAATGATCCCGGTGGTTACAGTCCTCGGCCCAATGTTTGCGGCCCTTGTCACAGGGACTTTCGTCACCGAAACCATATTCGGGATCCCTGGCATGGGGAGGTATTTCGTCATCAGCATAACCAACAGGGATTACCCCCTCATCATGGGAACAATCCTCCTTTACGCGGTAATCCTGGTCATTGCCAACCTGATGGTGGACATAACCTATGCTTTTCTTGACCCAAGGATAAGGCTGACGGATTAGAGGAGGCAGAGGGATGAGCGAACAGGCTACAGCTTTGAGGGTGAGGCCTGAAGTTCTGGCAAGACCTTCACGGGGCTTCTGGGAGGATGCTTTCCTGAGGCTCATCCGCAACAGGGCGGCAGTGGTGGGCGGAATAATCGTCATAACGCTGATCTTCGTGGCCATCTTCGCCCCTTACATAGCCCCTTACACCTACTACGAGCAGGTCCTCGTGGATAACAACAAAGTGCCGGCATGGATGCTCTGGCTCTTCCCCACCATGAAGGGCTATGCCAGGATAAGCGACCGCTACCTTCTGGGAGCCGACTATGTTGGGCGCGATATCTTCAGCCGGATAATTTATGGCACAAGGATCTCCCTGACTGTTGCCTTTATCGGGCCCATCATAAGCCTGGTCATAGGCACTATCTACGGGAGTATTTCCGGCTACTTCGGTGGGCGTGTTGACAACATAATGATGCGGGCGGTGGATGTCCTCTACGCCTTCCCCGGTCTATTGTTCATCATCCTCCTCATGGCCTTTTTCCGCTCCACCCTGGCAAGACCTGCCCCTGGCACCTTCGCATACGCAATGAGCCAGCTTGATGCTAAGATGGGTGGGATGCTGTTCATCTTCATAGGTATAGGCCTCACTGCCTGGGAAACAATGGCCCGCCTGACCAGGGGGCAGGTCCTTTCAATCAAGGAGAAAGAATTCATAGAGGCGGCAAGGGCCATAGGAGCCGGCCACCTGAGGATAATGTTCCGTCACATCTTCCCCAACATAATAGGCCCCCTGATTGTAGCCGAAACCCTTGCCATCCCTTCCTATATATCCCTTGAAGCCTTCCTCTCCTTCATAGGCCTCGGGGTCAACCCTCCAACTCCTTCCTGGGGCCTGATGATCTCCGAGGGGGCAGGAGTCATAAGGACTTACCCCAACCAGGCCATCTTCCCGGCCCTTGCCCTGGCCATTACAATGTTCGCTTTCAACTTCCTTGGAGACGGCCTCCGGGACGCCCTTGACCCTCGCCTGAGGGGCACCCGTTGAAGGCTGAAGCCTCCCCGGTTTAAAAACTAAAAAAGGAGGAGGAAAAATGAGCAAAAGGCTGTGGATAATAGCAGGGTTGCTGACGGTCCTTGCGATGCTGGTGGCAGCCTGCAAGCCAGCTCCCACGCCCACTCCTACCCC
>DAOUCW010000248.1:0-1938 GCA_034431695.1 Anaerolineae bacterium
CCGCCTTGAAACTTTCCTGATCCCTCCCCCTCTGGCCAGGAATTCCACCTCTTTCTCGCTCAACCCGGCCCTGATTTCCCCCCCGATAATTGCCACCGTGAGGGGTATGGCACCCTCGCGGCGGATGATCTCTTCCATCCCCAGGGCTACTTCAAGGTTGTGGGGATACGGAAGCCCGAAGGCTATCACCACCGATTCCAGCGCCACTTTGGGGAGAGGGCTCCTGGCTGCCTCAGGGGGGACTGCAATTTCAGGCAGTGAAACCTTCATAGACTTTCTCCAGGGAAAGGTCGGGGCAGACTGTTTCCTCACAGCGGAGGGTGAGGGTGGCAGCGGTCACCCCTATGCGTATCGCTTCATCAATGGGGAAATCGTTGAGGAGGCCGAAGACAGTCCCTGCCGTCAGGGCATCGCCCGCTCCGGTGAAATCCACCACTTCCACCCTAATGGCAGGGACGTAGCCGCTCGTGGTTGGGGTGGCGTAAATGACACCCATCTCGGCCATGGTTATGATCGCAATCTTGACGCCCTTCGCCACCAGCGCCTTCGCCGCCAGAATGGCGCTATCCCTGTCCTGCACTTTCTTTCCCGAGAGGATCTCCGCTTCTGTTTCGTTAGGGGTCAGGAGGTAAAAATCCCCAAGATAAGGGATGAGCTTCTCGGCCAGGTCCGATGAGGTTGGGTCGGCGCAGAGGGGGATGGAATGCTTTGAGGTTATGGATATGATGGCTTCTATGCTTTCGGAGGGGACGTTGGCGTCAATTATGACCACGTTGGCCTGGCTTATTATCCGGCGGTTCTTCTGGATGTAATGGGGGGTGAGGTGCTGCATTATCCCCATATCGTAAACCGAGGCGATGGGCGCCCCATCCTGGTCCAGGATGGCAAGGTATGAGGCAGTGCGTCCGCCCCTGATTATTTCCACTCGGGAAACATCTATCCCGCTCTCCCTGGCCTGCTCCAGGATTTGCTTGCCGGCGGTGTCGTTCCCGAGAACGGTCAGGAGAACGGAATGGACTCCCAGGCGGGCGAGGTTTTCAGCTATGTTTCTGGCGACCCCTCCAGGGCTTATTTTAATTTTGCCGGGGACGGCAAGGCCGTAAACGGGGATGGAGCTGGCCCTCCCCTTTGTGTCCAGAGCTGCCGCCCCTATGACCACTGCTGTGGGCTTCTCCTTTGTGCTCATAAATCCTTACCTCGGATTAATGGTTCCTCCCGTGGGCAGGTGGCGATAGGTGGCTGTTTTGCCCGACCACCCGGATAGGATGATCATCACCTGTAAACGAGCATAACATGCGGGGATCTGGTTAAAGGCAGGATGTGGCTGACGCTGTAGAGGAGGCTTTCCAGAAATCCTTTCGTGACCCTGTAGCGGATTATGCGGGGTTCGCCTTCTATGCCTCCCAATTCCCCGGCCAGTTTGAGGGCATCATCAAAGGTGCCGAGGCTGTCCACCAGGCCGAACTTCAGGGCATCTTCGCCCAGGCAGAGACGACCATCTGCTATGGATCTCACTTTGTCTTCGGGGAGGCCCCGCTCCCTCGCCACCACCTCCACGAACTTCTCGTGGAGCCTGTCCACAAGGCTCTGCCAGTAAGCCTTCTCCTCTTCCGTGAGGCCTCGGTAGAAGCTACCCTCGTCCTTGTGGGGACCGCTCTTTATCACCACCATCTCCACCCCGAGCTTCTCCAGAAGTTTCTGAGCGTTGGGGATTTCAACTATGACCCCG
Organism: Anaerolineae bacterium; assembly: GCA_034431695.1. Classification (GTDB taxonomy): domain Bacteria; phylum Chloroflexota; class Anaerolineae; order SpSt-600; family SpSt-600; genus SpSt-600. Next base: position 1,730 of record DAOUCW010000248.1, read on the forward strand.
ATGGAGCCGGTCAGGGTGGCAGGGTGGGCTACTATCTTATCGGCCCCGCAGGCGATGTAGTAAGCTCCGGAGGCAGCTATTTCCCCGAGGTAAGCCACGACCGGCTTCTTCAGAGCTTTCAGGGCCCTGTAGACTTCATCGCTGGCCACGATATCCCCGCCCGTGCTGTTTATATAGAGCAGGATGGCCCTGACCTGCGGGTCCTTATC
>DAOUCW010000249.1:0-5159 GCA_034431695.1 Anaerolineae bacterium
TTCCAGGGCGAGCTGCAACCCTCCCTGGAGGTCAAGGCCGAGGCGGAACTTTATCTCCCGGTAGATCTTCACGGGGCCGATCTGAATGTTAAGGGCCCTGGTCTGGGGCAGATCTACCCACACGCAGAAAGCGATAAGAAGCGCTATTGCCAGAAGGATCCAGAGATTCCGCTCTCTCAATTTGTCCTCCTCGCCCCTGAAATCTGTGCCGGATTATACTTTAAAGGCCCTGCAGTGTCAAACCTGAGAAGGGTTGGGAAACCTTTTGACAAAAGCCTCCCCGTGGGTATAATATGCAATAGATTGCATGTTCTGGGAGGCGGATATGGTAAAACTTTACCCCGATCCGCGTGGAAACATTGAAGTTCCCAGGGAGCTGAGGGAACGCTACGGGCTGAAGGACGGCGCTGGCTTCCTGGCTGAAGTCACGGACATTGGCATAGTGCTGCATCCCCTCGTTCCGGACATAAGGAAGGTCTACGTGGAGATAACCACAAGGTGCAACCTGAAATGCCAGACCTGCGTCCGCAACATCTGGGCTGAACCCCTGCAGGACATGGAAGTGGCCACTTTCGAGCGCCTCGTGGCCCAGCTCAGGGATCTGCCCGAAGTCACTGAAGTCTTCTTCGGAGGATACGGGGAGCCCATGTTCCACCCCCATTTTGTGGAGTTTGTCGCAGCTCTGAAGGAGATCGGGCTGAGGGTTGGGGTGAGCACCAATGGAACCCTCCTCGATGAAAGCATGGCCGAAGCTCTGGTGAGGCTTGGGCTGGATTCAGTGATCGTCTCCATTGATGGGGTGAACCCTGACACTTTCGCCGACATAAGGCAGGGGGCGGAGCTCAGGGCCGTCCTGGAGAATATATCCAGGCTGAACGCCATAAAGGAGAGGATGCGCTCTCCGCTGCCCAGGATAGGGATTGAGTTCGTTGCCCTCAAGCGCAATGTGGGGGAGATCCCTCTCCTGCCCGAGCTTGCCCGGAAGCTCGGAGCTTCCAGGGTGCTGATAACTCACCTGCTCCCTCACACCCCTGAGATGGCCGCCGAAGTTCTCTACAGCCGCGACGAGGTCCCGCCTCTCCCTTCCCTCCCCGGGTGGCCTTTCAAAAGCGGGGACTGGCTCCTCTGGGGGGTTGTGGAGTTGCCCAGGATGAACTGGGGGGCTGAAAGGCGCTGTCGTTTCATGGCCTCCAATGCCTTAGTGGTGGGGTGGGATGGAGGCGTCAGTCCGTGCTATGCCCTTTCCCACACTTACCCCTATTACATCTTCGGCAGGCGGAAGGAGGTGAAGCGCTACACTTTCGGGAACATAAACCGGAGCCACCTTGCCGAAATCTGGACTTCGGAGGATTACGTGCGCTTCCGGGCTGAAGTCAGGCGCTTCCATTTCCCCTCATGCGTTGACTGCTACCTAAGGGACACCTGCGATATAACCGCTTCAAACGATGGGTGCTGGGGCTGGTGTCCCTCCTGCGCCGATTGCCTCTGGGCTCAGGATATCATCCGCTGCCCGTAAAAGGGGCGATAACCCCCTCCCCCAGTTCGGCTGCCGGGCTTTTCAAGGCCATACCGTCGGACCTCTTGACACTTTCGCTCCTCCCGGTTAAAATATACCCCAGGGGGGTATCCTGTGCTGGGGGATTGTCAGGGAAATGGAAATGACAAAAGTTCACGGTAATGTTGTGCCTTTCGTTGATCTGAACCTGTGCAGGGCGTGCCGGAAGTGCATCGCCCGGGCGGTGTGCAGGAGCAAGGCGCTCACCCAGGTTGATCCGGGGGAGCCGCCTTTCGTGGACCCGAGCCGTTGCTACGGTTGTCACCTCTGCGTTGTGGAGTGCCCCTTCGGGGCCATAGTTATCCCTCGCTGAAAGGAGGAAGCGATGGGCAATTTCCTCAGGGAAAATTTGCCCCTCCTTCTGGTTCTTCTAATACTGGCTACCGCCTATTTTCTCCTCCGGAACCGCCCGAGCCCGGTGGCCTCGCTGGAGGAGTTCAATGCCCTGGTGAACGGCGGGAAGCCGGTGGTGGTGGAATTTTTCTCCAATACCTGAAGCGCCTGCCTCATATCAAAGCCCATCGTGGATGGGCTGGAGAAGAAGCTTGCGGGCAAGGCTGCTCTCGTGAGGATGGATGTATGGGGCGATCCCGGCCGAACTCTGGCCTCCAAGTTCGGTGTAAGGGCCGTCCCGACTTTCCTCGTTTTTGACGGGAGGGGCAATCTCGTGTATTATCACGTCGGCATTCCGGAGCAGAAGGCCATAATTGAAGCGGTGGAAAACTCCGAAAGGAGGGAATGAGCCGTGGAGCTTTACGATGTCATAATCATCGGTTCGGGACCGGCAGGGCTGAGCGCGGCCATATACTCCGCCAGATCCGCCCTCAGGACTCTCGTCATAACCGGGAGGGCAGTTGGAGGGCAGGCTGCCCTCACTGCCGAGATTGAGAACTACCCCGGCTTCCCCGAGGGCATCTCCGGGATGGAACTGACCCGCCTGATGCAGGAGCAGGCCAAGAAGTTCGGCGCCGAAATCCAGATGGATGAAGTCCTCTCGGTCAACCTGCGGGAACATCCCTTCACCGTCACGACTTACTCCGGCGATTACCGGTGCAAAGCCCTCATCATAGCCACCGGCGTTTCCCCCAGGAAACTCGGAGTTCCCGGCGAGGAGGAATTCATAGGCCGTGGGGTGTCCTTCTGCGCCACCTGCGATGGATTCTTCTACAAGGATCAGGAGGTAGCGGTGGTGGGAGGCGGCGATAGCGCCGTCAAGGAAGCCCTCTACCTCACCCGCTTCGCCCGTAAAGTTTACATAATCCACAGAAGGGATCAGCTCCGGGCCGAAGCCATAATCCAGGCCAGGGCCCGCCAGAACGAGCGCATTGAATTCATCCTCAACTCCGTCGTGACCGAAATTGTGGGGAAGGATAAGGTTGAAGGGGTTAGGATCCGCAACCTCCTGACGGGGGAGGAATCGTTCCTGAAAGTGGACGGGGTTTTCGTCTACATAGGTAACATCCCGAACACTTCCCTGTTCCAGGGGCAGCTGGAGCTGGACGAGCAGGGCTACATCGTAACCGACAGGGCCATGCACACGAGCGTTCCGGGGGTCTTCGCCGCCGGGGATGTCCAGGAGAAAATCCTGGCTCGGGTGGTGACGGCAGCCGCTTCCGGGGCGATAGCGGCCATGGAAGCCGAGAAGTTCATCGCCCACCTGGAGGGGAGAGAGTATCCTGGAAAGGAGTGGAAGACTTAAATCCTTAAGATCGCCCTCGCCAGGTTCAGGGCCATTATTTCCAGCAGGGCAGCGCCCATACCCGAAACGAGAAGGGGGAGGAATTCTCCCCCTTTTTCTATTCCCTCGGGGTAAAAGTTGAAGATCAGCTTGATGAGCACGGCGTTTATTGAACCCAGAAGGAGAAGGGGGCCGGCAAGGCTGAGGACAACCAGGGGGTAAAACAGGAAGGGCCATGGCATCAGGATGAGGCCCGAAAGCCCCAGCCCCAGGCAGGTGAGGAGCGCAAGCTCCCCCAGGTTCTCCATGCTCCGGCAGGGCGCCGGGTCCCTGAAAACTACCGAATTGAAGAAGGGGAAGAACCATCCCCCCCAGCAGAGGCCATAGATCGCCCCGGTGATGAGCCTCAACCAGTTGGATGGCGGGTAAAGCAGGGGCTTGCCGGTCAGGAATTCCCCGAAAGAGTTGATGCTGTCCACAGCCCAGAGGACCACGAAACCAGCCAGAACCAGGGAGACCTTCAGCGGGGGGAAAAGGCCGCATCTCAATCTCTTCCTGGCGATCAGGAAGGCAAAAGCCACCGATAGGCCGATATAGGTCCCAGTGCAGCGGGCGCAGAGGGGGCTCTGTCTTCCTCCGAAGAAAAAGGAGTGCTCCGGGAGGCGGTGGCACACCCCCGAAGCCACAAAGCAGGCTTTACCCGTCAGGCTGTATGGGGGGAGGACCAGGAAGGCGACGAGAACGGAAAGGCCGAAAAGGAGGAGAAAGATCCGCACTCCGGGGGTCATTTCTCGTAAACTCCAACCAGATGGACTTTCCTCTCCCGGGGGATGAGGTCCTCAAGCCGGACACTCAGGCGGAAGAAGATCCGGTTGAAGGCCAGGTAAGTGGGATCCCCTATCGGGAGGAGGGAGATCTTCCGCAGGCCGGCCCTGGAAGCCAGTTCATCTATCCTCCGGGGAGTGTTGGCGCGGTAGTGGGGGTGGAAGACATCATGGCCCTGGCGGCCATACAGGCCGGCCACGAGGGAACGCTGCAGGAACGATCCGAACTTAGCCAGCTCCCTGCCGAGGCGGGGGATCGGGTTGAGCAGGTTAGGGGTGAGGAAGACGAAGTGGCCGCCGGGCTTGAGGACCCTTGCGATTTCCTCAAAGGTCTTCTCCGGTTCGGCCAGGTGCTCCAGGACCCAGCTTGATATGACCAGGTCAAAGGAACAGGGGGGAAAGGGCAGGTTTTCCGCCAGGGCCTGGACCCGGAAAACGGCCGGTGCTCTGTGTTCCCTGAGTGAAGCCAGGTCGGCATCAACCCCGACGGCCAGGGAGGCCAGGGGGTGAAGGCGTTCAATTACGCCTCCTCTGCCGCATCCGAGGTCCAGGACCTTCACCCCCGGGCCGAGGTAAGAGGCTACGATTTCCTGGTAGACCAGGGTGGAGGGTTTCCACCCTGGCCGGAGATTCCGGGATAAAGCCCTGTAGAACTCTTGCCTGTCTTCTACCCGCACTGGGTGTAACCGCAATTTCGGCAGACCACGCACCCCTCGCCGAACTCCAGGAGGCTTCCGCACTCCGGGCATTCGGGAGAAAAGCCCAGGTCAACGGCCGGGGACGGCTTTGAAGGGGCCGGGGTTGCCTTAGCTGGCGCCTCTTCGCCCTTCTGAGCCTTGATGTATCTCTCAATGGCTTTGGCTATGGCATCGGCGCAGGAGAGGATGGGGGCACCGCCGTGCCAGGAAGGAGCCGGGCACCTTATTCCTTTCAGTTGCTTGATTATGGCCTGGGGATTTATCCCGCTCCGAAGGGCAAGGGAGATGAGCCGGCCGATCGCTTCGGACTGGGAGGCCACACACCCGCCGGACTTCCCCACCTGGAGGAAGACCTCGCACAACCCCACCTCATCTTCGTTGACCGTGACGTAGAGGTTGCGGCC
>DAOUCW010000250.1:0-1552 GCA_034431695.1 Anaerolineae bacterium
CCCACGCCCACCTCAACCCCCGGAGCAACTCCAACGCCAACCTCCACCCCTCTGCCCACTCCAACCCCCACCATTCCCTTCGCCTACAGCGCTCCGGAACCCATTTTCCCCCCGGATGGGGAATGGTTCCACGGCGGGAACACGATCGTTGAACTCAAGTGGAAACCTCCGGCGGAACTACCCCCAGGACACATTTACAGGCTCATAATAAGCTATCGCCAGAGCGGGAACCTCGTGGAAGTCCCCATCATAGTGGACAAACCCGGGTATGTGGTGCCTCGCACCCTGCACGCTGCCGCCGATCAGCCAGACCGAACTTACGAGTGGCGGGTTCAGGTCATATACATGACGGACCAGGGGGCCATAATCCCCCTGAGTCCTTTCAGCGAGCCCAGGACTTTCCACTGGGACTGAGGAGGAGCACAATGGACAAAATCCCCATACAGTTCAACAAGCTCTGGGATGCTTTCAAGAATGTGGCCATCGTCCTTTCCTTTATTTTCAACATCATCGCTCTGTGCGCAATCATAGTCCTCCTCGACCTGCTCTTCTTCAGGCTGCCGCAGCTTCAGCGGACGGTCATCAGACCAAAAGCTCAGGAGGTCCAGCAGATCATCACCGATGCCGAAGAAGCCACCATCAGCCTCACCGTCCCCATAAGCGAGACAATACCCGTGAAGTTCACTCTGCCCGTCCGTGCCCGCACCACGGCCAGGACCACAGCCCCCGTTCCCCTCAGCACCGGGGCTAACTTCGTCCTTCCGGGAGGAGGTGGCACCATAAGGGGAACGGTGAACCTCGTGCTCCCTCAGGGCATGCAGTTGCCCGTGGAACTCTACATAGAAGTCCCCGTGAGCCAGACCATCCCCATCCAGATGGAAGTGCCTGTCTCAATAAAGCTGAAAAACACGGAGCTCGGCACCATCATCAAAGAGTTGAAGCAGCTCCTTGGGCCGCTCATCGGGCTCTTAACTAAATGAGATGGGAGAAAGTAGCCAGAGCAAGAGCCACCCTCAAGAGGGAAACCGGCTTCACCGTAAAGGACTGGGGAGGGAAAATATCGGTTGCCCTCGTCTACCCCAACACTTACTACGTGGGGATGTCCAGCCTCGGCTTCCAGACCGTCTACCGCCTCCTGAATTCCGAGCCCGATATGGTATGCGAGAGGGCCTTCGCCGACCCCCTCTTCATGGATGAAGATGGGCCTATTTCCATAGAATCCCAGCGCCCCCTGGCGGATTTCACGGTGATCGCCTTTTCCATCCCCTACGAACTTGATTACTTCAACGTGGCCGAGGTCTTAGAGCGCAGCCACATCCCCCTCCTTTCTTCCGAACGGGAAGAAGGCGACCCCCTCGTTATCGCCGGGGGGCCTGCCGTGTCTGCCAATCCGGAGCCGCTCGCCCCCCTGGTTGACGCTTTCGTCATCGGAGAAGGAGAAGAAATTATCCCTGAAATTTCGGCAGTCCTCCGGGAGAGCATACATGCCCCCCGCAGGCAACTCCTTGAAAGGCTGCGGGAAATCCAGGGAGTCTACGTCCCCCTCCTCCAC
>DAOUCW010000251.1:0-2107 GCA_034431695.1 Anaerolineae bacterium
GTCTGGTATCGGCTGCCACGAGGAGGGGGAAGTGCCCCTCCTTCCGGAGCCTCAGGGCCAGCTTGGCAGCGGTTGTGGTCTTGCCGGAACCCTGCAACCCCACCAGCATTATGACGTGAGGGGGTTGCCCCGTGAGGTTGAGCCTGCTGCCCTCTCCGAGGACCTTCACCAGTTCTTCGTAGACTATTTTCACCACCTGCTGGGCCGGGGTGAGGCTTCTCATAACCTCAGCCCCCACAGCCCTCTCCCTCACCCTGGCCAGGAAATCCTTGACCACCTTGTAGTGGACATCGGCCTCTAAGAGGGCAAGGCGAACCTCCCTGAGGGCGGAATCCACATCCGCCTCGGTGAGGTAGCCCCTCCGGGCGAGTTTCTGAAATATACCCTGCAGTCTCTGCGTCAGGCTCTCAAACATCTCTTCTGGCAAATACGCCTTTCTTGTGATTAAAGATTCTACATGGAAGGGCCCGTGAGGTCAAGTTTGTGCCTCCATTCACCTGCCTCCTCGTCCCGACCGTCTCTCAAACGAACCGCTGGAAAACTTCATTCCCTAAGAGCCTCCCACGGGGGCTGAGGCGGATCCTCTCCTCGTCCATCTCCAGCAGACCCAGTTCCACAAGCTCCTCTATCTGGGGTCCATATATTTCCCACAGGTCCCGCCCGAACCGGGCACGGAACCGCTCAAAGCTCAGTCCTTCTTTCACCAGCCTCAGGCCGAGTATCACGGTCTCGGCCATTTCTATCCGTGGGGTTATGTGTTCCACCTCGCACGCCACAGGAGAGGGGAAACCCGTCAACCAGGGGGATGAAAGGATGCTTATGTATTCTGCGGGGTCAAGGATGTTGTGCCACCTCATGCCCCACCGGAAGGAGTGGGCACCGGCACCGAAGCCCAGGTAGGGCAGGTTCAACCAGTAGCGGATGTTGTGCCTGGATGCGAAGCCGGGCTTCGCCCAGTTGGATATTTCATAGTGCTCGTAACCGGCTTCACCCAGCATTTCCTCCGCCAGACAATACATGTCGGCTGCGAGGTCTTCATCGGGGGCGGGGAGTTCCCCCGAAGCTATGCGCCGGGCCAGGGGGGTATTCTCATCCAGGGAAAGGGCGTAGAGGGAAAGGTGCTCCGGCTCCAATTCCAGGGCCTTCTCCAGAGTCGCACGCCATCTGTCCAGGGTCTGACCCGGGATGCCGAAGATGAAGTCCAGGTTTACGTTGCCGAAGCCCGCTTCCCTTGCTTCCCTCAATGCCTGCTCTATCTCTTCAGGACCGTGGATCCTGCCAAGGATGGAAAGTTCATCCTGGTGGAAGCTCTGAGCGCCCAGGCTCAACCGGTTGATCCCCTTTTCCAGCAGCGCCTCAAGGGAATGCCTGTCCACAGTGCCCGGGTTAGCCTCAAGGGTTATCTCGGCCGTGGACAATAGGCCGAAATTTTCCCTCACGCTTTCAATTATGGAGCCGATCAATTCCGGAGATAGCAGGGACGGAGTTCCTCCTCCGAAGTATAGGCTTTCCCCTGCTTCGGGGTCGGGGAGGCTGGCCATGAAGGAGATTTCCCGGGATAGGGCCTCAACGTAGGGCTGGAAGAGGTGCTCGAGCCCGGCGTAGGAATTGAAATCGCAGTAATAGCATTTACTGCGGCAGAAAGGGATGTGGACGTAGAAGCTAATGGGCATAGCGCTCAATTATCTCCTGGGCTACTTCCCTCATGGGCCGGCGGGAGTCCCGGCTGAGGCGATGGATGAGGAGGAATGCTTCAGTTTCCCTCACGCCCTCTCTTTCCATGAGCAGGCGCTTCGCTCTATCCACAATTTCCCTGGTCCTGATGGCCTCCTCAAGGCCTTCCTTTTCCCGGCGGAGTCTGTCCCACTCCTCAAAGCGCTTGACCGCTATCTCCAGGGTGGCCAGGAGGTCCGCTTCTTTCACCGGTTTTACGAGGTAAGCCATTGCCTCAGCCTCGCGGGCTCTTTCCACAAGCTCCCTGTCGCTGTAGGCCGTGAGGATTATCACCGGCATGGGTTTTTCCCTGCGCAGGACCTCGGCCACCTCCAGCCCGTCCATCTCCGGCATCTTTATGTCAAGGATTGCCAGGTCCGGCGAAGGGGAGCGG
>DAOUCW010000252.1:0-4601 GCA_034431695.1 Anaerolineae bacterium
GATTTGGTGGCGGTTATGGCCAGGCGGTAGGCGTGCTCGCCGAAGACTTTCTTTATGGCCTTTGTTTCGGAGACATCGTTGAGGGGTGTTCCGGTGCCGTGGGCGAAGACGACGTCTATGTCCTCCGGCCTGAGGCCGGCGAACTTGAGGGCGAGGCTCATGGCCCTGGCCGCTCCATCCCCCTCGGGATCGGGGGCCGTTATGTGGTAAGCGTCGCCGGTGAGGGCACCCCCCAGGACTTCGGCGTAGATCCTGGCCCCTCTCCTCAGCGCGTGCTCCTCGCTCTCAAGGACCATCACCGCAGCGCCCTCGCCGTATACCATGCCGGAGCGATTCTTATCAAAGGGCCTGCAGGCCCTGGCAGGCTCGGTTGAGTTGGCCAGGGCCCCCATCCTCTCCAGCGCAGCCAGAGTGAGGGGGACGTTCGCCGATTCGGTCCCCCCGGCGATAACCACATCGGCCTCGCCCCGCTGGATGAAGTGCATCGCTTCCACGAAGGCGTAGTTACCGCTGGCGCAGGCCAGGGCGCTGGTCAGGATGGGGCCCTTCGCCCCGGTGACGAGGGAGATGAGGCAGGAGGGCGCATTGGGCATTATTATGGGGATGAAGAGGGGGTTGACGAAGCGGGGGCCTTTCTGGAGGAACTTCACCCCTTCAATGAAGACCTCGGCCACTCCCCCTGCCCCGGTGTTCAGCACAACCCCTACCCTTTCGGCCTCCTCGGGGGTAACCTCGTAGCCTGCGTCTTTGAGAGCCTGGAGGGCGGCGGCGAGGGCAAGCTGGGAACTGCGGCTGGAACGCTTTACGGTTTTATGGTCCATGTAATCTTCTGGCCGGAAATCTTTGACTTCGGCTCCAAACCTGACCTCAAGGCCTGTGGTGTCAAAGGTCTTTATGAAATCAACTCCCGAAACTCCGGCTATGAGGTTCTTCCAGAACGTTTCAACATCGTTACCTATGGGGGTCACGGCCCCGAGGCCCGTCACGACCACTCTGGTCATAAAGCTACCTCCTCTGCCTGATTTCAGCGTGCTCTTTCGATCCAGTCGGCCGGGATTTCGCAACGGCGAAGGGATCCCAGGAAATCCAGAAGGATCCGGACGCGCTGGGTAGCAGGAAGGGGCGCTTCAAACACGGCCTCCAGCCCCTTGAGGGGCCCCTTGATTATGCGCACCCTCTCACCCGGCATTATCCCGTAATACCCCTTCTCGTTCACCTCCTGGATGCGGGTTTTTATGTATTCTATCACCTCGTCCGGAACCACAGTCCATTGACCGTCAAACCCGACAACTCTTTTGAGTCCCGGGGTCCACTGCACAACCGATGGCCCCCAGGCTTCAACGTCAAGGCGGGCGAAGAGGTAACACGGGAAGAAGGGTTCCACTTTCTCACGGCGCAGGTGGGCTTTCCAGACCCGGATTGTGGGGAGGAAAACCTCCACCCCTTTCCCTTCAAGGATTTCCGCCACCTGGAATTCCCTGAAGGGCTTGGTGTATAGGGCATACCAGCAGAGCAACGATGCGCCTCCTCCTCAGCTGCGGAGCTGGCCGATCTTTCAGGCAGCTTTCTCCAGATACGGGAAGGAAGCGCCTCCCACAGGAAGGACCAGGACATCGGCTTTTGGATACTTTTCTTTGAGGCCAGCCAGGGCCTCGTCAATCCCGGGGAACCACCCCATCTCCATATCGGCCAGCTGCTGCGGTGTTAGGCCTTCTGTTACCAGGTAGAGATTTTTGGACTGGAGGAGCCGGCGCAGTCTGGAGGCCATGGGGCCGCCCGTTGGAGAAGCCTTGCCTTCGGCGATCCAGTCCACAACCTGCTCCGGACTGGGCCTCTGGCTCAGGGTCTCATACATGAGGGGGCCGGCTCCATCCCTGCAGGCTGAAAGGACCAGGATCGTTCCGCCGGGTTTGGTGACCAGGTCGGCCAGGAGGATGGCTTTTCCGGACTGGATGAGGTCTATCTCCAGGGGGTAGCTGGAAGTGATGGTGATGTCGGCCTGGGAAGGAACGGGGACTCCGTAGATCTTGAGGAACCCTTCAATGGCTGCTTTCTGGGCCTCAGCCACATCCCCTGCGTAAAGGCGATGTATTTCCTGACGGGTGTTAAGGAGCACGTCAATCTTCATGTTCAGCCCGGCGATGCGGGCTGTCTCCAGCATGTCCTCCCAGAGGATGTTCCCTTCCCTGCGGCCCTGGACGGTCCCTTCGTGCCGGATCAGGACGTGGTTGCGCTTTATCGTTTCCCTTCCGCTGACGCCGGGGAGGATTATCTTGGGGCCACCGCTGTAGCCGGCGAAGTAGTGGGGGTTGATCGTTCCGACCCCGAGCTTCAACCCCGCTTCGGCGAATGTCCTGTTGATCCAGCAGGGGGTGCCGCGGCTCGTGGTCCCCATGAAGACCAGGCCGTTGGGGTCATCGGGGTCGTGCAGAGAGACCTTCACCCTTTTGAGCACTTCATCCCCCAGCTTGTCCCGCAGCTCTTCCTCTTTTGTCTTGCGGTGGGTCCCCAGAGCTATGATGACTTCAACCTGATCGTCGGAAACTCCGAGTTCGTTCAGGTGCTCAAGCAGGGGGAGGATCACGAGGCCGGTCCTGGTGGGCCTGGTCTGATCTTCGCTCAGGATCACCACTTTGCCCTTTCCGAGCCCCTTGACCATCTCCGAAAGGGGAGGGCAGCCGATGGGGTTTTCCACCGCTTTGACCACTTCGGAAGCCAGGTCTTCAAGAGGCGGAGCTTCAAGGGGCTCGCTCATGGCCAGAAGGTTCCAGCCTTCAGGGAGAGTGTAATCCAGCCGCCTGCCGTTGTAAAAGCTGTAGACCTGCATCTTGACCTCCGGTTCCCTTTCAACCACTGCTTCTCCCGCTCCAGCGTATGAATCCTCCCTTCTCCCTTCGGGGAGCTGCCTTACTTCATGAGATTTAACCCCTGGCTTCCCCTGCGGTTGCTGTGAGTTCCTCCACGACCTTCCCGATCTCGGTGATGTCTTCTATCACGAAATCCACCCCTTCCTGGGGTTCCTTGCCCACTAACACGGTAATTATACCAAAGGCCCTGGCCGCCACCAAGTTCCTGGGCGTATCGTCCACCAAGATGCATTCCTCGCCCTTTGCTCCCACTATCTCAAGGAAGCGTTCGTAGGCCTCAGGGTGGGGCTTGCAGATAAAGCCCAGGTCCCTTATGTCCACAATGCGGGAGAAAATCCCCTCAAGCCCAAGGTATTTGAGCACGTTGACGGCATGTTCCCTGGAGGCATTGGTGAAGATCACTTTCTCCAGGGGGATGCGGGAGAGCGCTTCCCGGAGGCGGAAATTGTCGGGAGAGAGGTAGCGCTCGAGGGGGACATCGTGGACGAAGTGGAGGTAATCGTCCGGGTCTATGTTGTATTCCACCATGAGGCCGCGCAGGCTTGTCCCATATTTGACATAATACCTCTGCCGTATGCTCTCCACCTCGGCGGGGTCAAACCCGAGTTTCTGGACCATGTAGAGCTTTATCCGCTCGTTTATGGCTTCCATCAACCCGGTCTTGGAAGGATACAGGGTCTCGTCCAGGTCAAAGGCTATGATTTTTATCATTCGGCTTTCACCTCTTGCTGAGGCCTCTCCTCCTGCCGGCTGACGATGAAAATGCCTACCAGGACAATTATACCTCCGATCAGTTCAAGGGGCAAAGGTGTTTCCCGGAGTATGAAATAGGCCAGGATGGTGGCGCCGACCGGTTCTCCCAGAGTGGCCACGGTGACGAGGGTTGACGAGAGGTAGCGGAGGGCCCAGTTGAAGGAGGAATGGCCCAGTATCTGGGGGATGAGGGCCAGGAGGATGAACATCAGATAGGTGCGTGGCGTGTAGCCGGTGAAGGGGTGACCGGCTGCCAGGGAGGCCAGGATCAGGGATATGGCTGCGGTCCAGTAAGTGGGGTAGATGTAGGCCAGGATGGAGAGCCGGCGGCGCAATCCTTTGCCGATGAGGAAGTAGCCTGAGACCGCCATTGCGCCCAGGAGGGCGAGGATATCGCCCCAGAGGGCACCGAGGCTGACCTCAAAACCTCCCATGCCTATTATGCTGGCCCCGGCCATAGCCAGCAATATGCCCAGGATCTTGAGGGGGGAGAGCTTTTCCCCGTAGAGGAAATGGGAGGCGACGCCCACGAAGAGGGGGGAAGTGCTCACCAGAACCACCGAGGCTGCCACCGAAGTGTATTCAAGGGAAGCGATCCATGTGGCGAAGTGAGCACCGAGGAAAAGCCCCGAAAGGATGGCTAAGGCCAGATCTCTGCGGGAAAGGGATAGAAGCTCTTTCCTGACCCTTGACCATGCCACAGGGGTGAGGACGAGGGAAGCTATTGTCAACCTGTAAGCCCCTATGACGAGAGCCGGTGCATCGGCCAAGCGGATGAAGATGGAGGCGAAGGATACAGAGATTATGCCCACAACGAGGCCAATGTAAGCTGCTTTCATTTTTCCCTCCTGGCGTAAGGGTAAAGACGTGGGGGTCGGGTATCCCCTTGCAGAAATGAGTGGGGGCGAGCTGCCGACCCCTGAAGCCCGCTCCTGAGTGGGAGGTTGAAGCACGGCTGAGCCGTGGCAAGCGGGGGTGGGA
>DAOUCW010000253.1:0-5134 GCA_034431695.1 Anaerolineae bacterium
TCCTTCCCTACAAGGCTTGGAGGGCTGGTAGGGAAGTGGTTTATGTGCCTGCCGGCGGCACAAGCCAGATTTGCGCAAATTGTGGTTCTTTTGTGCCAAAAGACCTCTCTGTTCGCTGGCATGAATGTCCGCACTGCAATTTTTCCGTTCATCGTGACACAAACTCCGCTTTGTTGATACTCAAACTGGGCCTGGAACGGGCCCGCAGGGGCTGGGTGAACGCCCAGTCATGCCTGCATGAAGCCGTCGGCTTTAGCCGACGGTAGTTCACCTGGAGGAAGGCCTCCGGGACGGTGGAAGTTCCGGGGCGCAACCCTTTCAATTGCGATTCCAGATTCGTCAGCCACCGCTCTATCAATTCCAGGAGGAGGGCCTGCTTGGTGGGGAAATAGTGGAAAAATGTCCCTTTGCTGACCTCTGCTCGTTTGCAGATTTCGGCGACCCCGGTGGCATCATAACCATAGCGGGTGAAGCATTCCTCCGCCGCAGCCAGAATGCGCTCACGGGTTTCCTCAGAACGGGCTCGCATTGATCCCTCTTCAGGGGAATAAACCAACCGGTCGGTATATGTTTTAGGCCACATCAGAAGCCATGTCAAATCCGAAGCCGGCACCTCACGCCGCCAGGGAGGGGTTTGCGTCCGGAACCCAATGCCTGGTATAATGTCTATACAAGCTGGAGGATGAAGCCATGCGCGTTAATCCCGAAAGCCGCGTTCCGCTTTACTACCAGATTTACGAACAGCTCCGCGAGGAAATCCTCAGCGGCCGACTGAAGCCCGGCGACCCCCTGCCATCGGAAACGCAGATTTGCAGCCAGTGCGGTGTATCGCGCATGACCGCCCGGATGGCCCTTTCCCAGCTCGTCAACGAAGGCCTGGTGGTGCGCAGGAAAGGCAAAGGAACTTTCGTGGCCCCGCCAAAGGCCACTTTCCGGGAAGAAGCTTTCTTCTTCCTCCGCTACACCGACCTCGTGAAAAGCCTCGGCCTCGCAGCAGGGGCCAGGGTTATCCAGCAGGAGATCACCAGGCCGCCGCCCGAAGTGAAGGAGGCCCTCCGCCTGCAGGAGGAAGAACAGGTCATCCGCATAGTCCGCCTGCGCTTAGCCGATGACCAGATCATGGCGCTGGAAACGGCTTTCCTTCCCTGCCGCCTCTTCCCAGCCCTGATTGAGATGGATCTGAACGATCGGAGCCTGTTCCAGGTCCTGGAAGATGAGCTCAATGCCTCAATCGCTTATGCGGTGGATACAGTGGAGCTTTCCACCGCAGGCCCTTACGAAGCAGCCGAACTCCAGAGCCAGGAGGGCATGCCAATAGTCCTCAACACCCGCATTGTCTTTTCCGCCGATGACCGCCCCCTGGCCTTCATCCGGACCATCCACAGGGGAGACCGCTTCCGGGCGGTAGTGCGCTGTTCCCGGAAAGATCTTGAAGCTTTAAAGTGAGGTGAAGCCATGGGTTACGGTTTCTGGGGAAGAACCCTCTGGGTGGACCTGAGCACCAGAAAAATCTGGGTGGAAGAAATCCCTGAATCCCTCTACCAGCGCTTCCTGGGAGGTTACGGGCTCGGGGTCGCTATCCTCTACAGGAGAATTCCCCCAGGGGCTGATCCGCTGGGGCCTGAAAACATCCTGGCTTTCATGCCGGGCCTCCTCACCGGCACCAATGCCCCCTTCAGCGGCCGCTTCATGGTCGCAGCCCGCTCGCCCCTGACCGGAGGGTGGGGCGATGCCAACTGCGGCGGGAACTTCGGCCCGGCCCTCCGCAGCGCAGGATACGATGGCCTCATCGTAACCGGTGCCTCACCCGAGCCGGTGTACCTGGCAATTGACGGAGACCATAAGGCCCGGGCCGACCGGTTGATCTGGGAAAGCTGGAGGCCATCGCCGCAAGGCCTGCCCCGGCCGTGAGCGACCTCCAGCAGGAGCAGGTGATTCAGACTGCCCGGAAGGAGGAACGCATGGAGAAGGTTCCGGAGAGCGTCAGAGAGCAGATGGAACGCATCCTGGCCCGCTTCTGCGAGCTGGCCATGGCCGATCCAGCCCTCACCCAATTTGCCGCCGGCAGGAAAGTCACAACCCATTACACGATAAGCGATCTGGGGCTGGAGTTTTACGTCGGCTTCAGGGAGGGGAAAGTCCTGGCCGGCCTCGGAGCACCCCATGAGCCCGCCGAAGTCCGGATGAAAGCCGATGCCGAAACCATAGACGGAATCCTCACCGGACGCATCAGCGGGACTAAAGCTGCCATGAGCGGGAAGCTCTCCTTCAGCGGGGATGTCCGCCTGGCCATGGGGCTCCAGCGGATTCAGGGGGAGTTCATCCGGCTCTACACGAAGGCCCGGGAAGAGGCCGGGGGCATAGACTTTTCCAGGGCCGAGAAACCCGCCGAGGCGGTCCCTGTGCCCGTCCCGGCTGGAGACCCCCGCGAGGAAATGGTCCAGGCAATAAATGAGCTGTATCAACTGGGCCTGATAACTGCCACCGGCGGCAACCTGAGCGTGCGGGTAGAGGGTCGCCCGGAGTGCTGGATCACCCCGAGCCAGGTCTACAAAGGAAGCCTCAGGCCCGAAATGATGGTCCGGATAGATTTTCAGGGCAATGTGGTTGGTGAAAGTGCCCTCGCCCCATCTTCGGAATGGCCCATGCACACGGCCATCTACCGGGCCCGACCGGAAGTGAACGCTGTGGTCCATGCTCATGCCCCTTACGCCACTGTCATGGCCCTGGCGGGCCTCCCCTTCCTCCCCGTCACTGCCGAAGCGGCCTTCATTAAAGAGGTGCCGGTGGTGCCCTTCATCATGCCCGGGACAAGGGAGCTGGCCGAGGCGGTGGTGAAAGCCCTGGGGCAGAAGAACCAGGTTTGCCTCCTGCAGAACCACGGAGTCGTGGTGGTGGCTACGAGCCTGCGGCGGGCCTGCAACATCCTGGAGACCGTGGAAAGGACAGCCCAGCTCATCTGGAGCTGCTATGCGGTTGGGAAGAAGCCCGCAACCCTCCCGGCGGAAGCCCTCAAGGCCCTCCGGGAACTCGGGGAGATGATGGCCTGAGCCCGTCTTCCCGACCCCGCTTGCCCCGAGAGTTTCTATTTATGGCAAATTGTGGTAAAATGGAATAGGAAGGGCGTCACCCCAACAGAGGCTAAGGAGAGGGCGCTATGAAAGAGGAGGTGAGGAATTTCCTGGAGTATTTGCGCAAAGAGAAGTCCTGCTCCGAGCACACCATAGAGAGCTACTGGAACGACCTCTCCTATGCCGCGAATTTCTTCGCCAGGAAGAAGGGCGCCGGCTTCAAATGGTCTGAACTTGAACCCCAGGATGTGCAGGATTATGTCTCCCACCTCAGGGGAAGGGGATATGCGATGAGCTCCCTGGCGAGAAAACTTTCTTCCTTCCGCTCCTTCCTCCACTACCTCCACCGGGAAAAAATACTAACTCAGGACTACAGCGAATTGCTCGGAGGAGCAAAAGCCACCAAGCGTCCACCCAGGTTCCTCTCCGAAGAAGAACTGAACAGGCTGCTCGAGGCACCCATGGCCCAGGGTGGACCCAGAGCCCTGCGCGACAGGGCCATCCTTGAACTTTTATCCTCAACAGGTATGAAGATAATTGAGCTTGTGAACCTGAATCTGGAGGATGTGGACCTGGCCACCGGCTCGGTGAGGATACTCTCCAGGAAAGGCAAAGAGAGGATCGTAAACCTGAGCGACCAGGCCCGGGAAGCCCTGAAAGCCTACATAGAACAGGGCCGCATCCAGTTCCTGAGCCCGAAGAGCCCCACCGACGCTCTCTTCCTGAACGCAAAGGGCCAGAGGCTGACACGCCAGGGGGTATGGGTGATCGTCAAACAGTATGCCAAAGCTGTGGGAATGGAGACAAGCCCCAAGGTCTTCCGCCACTCCCTCATCAGGAAGAAGCTTCAGGAGAAGACGAAGCCCAGGGACCTCAAGAAAATCCTGGGATATTCGGGCCACCTTGATGCAAGCCTTTACGCCGGAGAGTGAGGGCATGGTTGACAGCTTCTTCTCCAGCTCCGACTACCTCCGTCTTGCCGATCTGCTCAAGGGGAAACTGGGGTGGATACCCCCCGTGGGGATAATCCTTGGCTCCGGCCTGAACCCTGTGGCCGAGGAAATTGAGGTGGAAGCTTCGGTCTTCCACCGCGAAATACCCGGTTTCCCCACTCCTGCAGTGGAAGGACACGAAGGCCGCATCCTGCGCGGGAATGTAAACGGCTTCCCCGTGCTGGCCTTCCTGGGCCGCCCCCATTACTACGAAGGATATTCAATCCAGGAGTCAGTGCTGCCGGTAAGGGTCTTCCAGATGGCCGGGGGCAAAGTCCTGATCGTGACGAATGCCGCAGGAGGGCTGAACCCTTCCCTCAAGCCAGGCGATCTCATGCTCATAACCGACCACATAAACCTTCCGGGCATGGCAGGCATCCACCCTCTGAGGGGTCCCCACGACGATGCCCTTGGCCCCCGCTTCGTGGATATGGTGAACGCTTACGACCCCCAGCTCCGCTCCCTGGCCCAAAGGGCAGCGAAAAAGGCAGGAATTGAACTCTACGAGGGAATTTACGCCTTCGTGGCCGGACCCTCCTACGAAACCCCGGCCGAGGTCCGCTTCCTCCGCCTCATAGGCGCTGACGCCGTCGGCATGTCCACGGTGCCCGAGGTCCTCGCTGCCCGCCACGGCGGCCTCAAAGTCCTGGGCATCTCGGGGATAAGCAACGCCATACCGATACAGCCCGGGGAAAAAGGGCCAGACCACCAGGAAGTCCTGGAAGCGGGGAAGAAGATCGTCCCCAAACTCAGAGCCCTGCTCCGCCACCTCATCCCGATGATCTACGAGACGGGGGTCTGAATGGCTACCCTCATTGAGGTCCTGGCGAAGAACACCCGCTGGCTCCTCCTCATATGCCTCATCTGGGCCATCTACGAACTCAGGGAAGCCTACCTGGCCCGCAGGGAGAGGAAGCAGGCCCGCTTCTCCCTGGAGAGAGAGGCTGCCCAGGCCCACCTCTACCGGACCTGGACCTGGAGCATAGCCCTCCTCTTCTTCTTCGGCCTCACCCTTTACCTCCAGCTCAACATTGCCCCGAAGCTGGAGAACCCCCAGCCCACTCCGGAGAC
>DAOUCW010000254.1:0-12246 GCA_034431695.1 Anaerolineae bacterium
CAGGTGGAGGTGAGGCTTATGCCCGTTTCTCCCCTGCCCACTGCTGCTCCAGAAAGGGGGGAGGAACAACCTTCGCCTACCCCTTCGGAGGAAAAAATGGAGGAGGCGTTAGCCCGGGCGGTGAAGAGGGCCATAGCTGACCTGGCCAGCCGCCTCGGCATTCCGGAGAGCGAAATTGAAGTGGTGAGCGCTTCGTGGGAGGAGATGCCCATCCAGGATGTTGAGTGCGGTGAGCCCGAGGGCAAGATCACCCTGCCCGCTTTCGTGATGGGGATAGAAGTGGTGCTTTCCGCCCGGGGCAAAACTTACATTTACAGGGGGAGGGGTGAGATGGTGAGACTCTGCTCCCCGGAAGGAGAGGAGCCTGGTGAGACTCTCCTCAGGAAAGTGAAAGCCCTCTTCAAGGACTTCCCGCCTGAAGAGGTGAAGATTCTGCTGGTGGAGAGGGTGACCTGGCCCGACACGAGCCTCGGATGTCCGGAGCCGGGGAAATTCTACGCCCAGGTGCTCGTTCCGGGCTACCGGATGGTGGTGGAGGCTGGGGGCCGCAGGTTTGAAGTGCACACCGATCTCAAGGGGCGCGCGGTGATATGTGGCCCCAGAGGGCCGTGATCCCTTCAATGGCCAGCTTCGCCGCGCATACCGCCGAGATGAAGGAGGGATCGTAAGGCGGTGCAAGCTCCACCATGTCCATGGCCACAACGCTGAACTTCCCCCGCAGCTTCCTGAAAACCTCAATCACATCCCCGTAGCTCATCCCGCCCGGCTCGGGGTTGGTCACGCCCGGGCACTGGGAAGGGTCAAGGGCGTCCAGGTCCAGGCTGAGGTAGAGGGGCAAAGACGGGTCCAGGAAGGAAGTGAAATCTTCCGGGGAGGCCAGGGACACTTTCCCTTCCCTGAGGAAATCAAATTCCCCCCCGTAGAAAGAGCGCACTCCAAGCATGACGACCCTTGAAGCCACCTCCGAGCATCTCCTGGTCACGGTGGCGTGGCTCACCTTCAGGCCCATGTATTCGTCCCTGAGATCGGAGTGGGCGTCAAGGACGAGGAGCTGGATCTCTCCGAAGGCGGAGCGAGCTGCCTTCAGGGCCGGGAGGGTCACGGTGTGCTCTCCCCCCAATAGCAGTATCTTCTTCCCTTCGTGGAAATAGCGGGTTAGAGCTTTCTCAATTGAAACCAGAGCCTCGTCAAAGTCACCGGGGTATTCCAGGTTTCCTGCGTCTGCGAGTCTCAGCCACGCCAGGTCAACCCCGAATATGGCCGAGAAAGATTCCACGGAATCGGAAGCGTAGCGGATGGCGTCGGGGGCGAGGGCCGGACCCTTTCGCCATGTCTCAGTGGCCTCTAAGGTAACCCCAAGGATCACTATGTCAGCTTCTTCGGGTGGGAAATTGGCCGCAAGGAACCGCAACCCCTGCCCCCCTCAAACCGAACGGCACTCCGGAACTATAAGGAGAACTGTTAGGGAGAAGAGGAGGTTCATCCCCGCTCCGAAGGCCACCCCGGCCACGGGCCCAAAAGCCTGGGCGATGCTCCCGGCCAGGAGGGAACCGAAGGGGGTCATCCCGAAGAACATGAACGAGAAGACGGCCATAACCCTGCCCCTCAGTTCGTCGGGGACCACGGACTGGAGGATGGTGTTGCCTGTGGAGTTCTGAGTCACGAAACCGACGCCCACCAGGACCAGCAGGAGAAGGGAAAGGGGGTAGCTTCGGGAGAAGGCGAAGACCAGGAGGGCGCTGGGGAAGAGGATGCTTCCGGTGAGCATGAGCCAGCCCCTGCGGGGAAGACGGCTCAGGGAGGCCACCAGCAGAGAACCACATAAAGCTCCAATGCCCACTGCCGTGTTGAGGAAACCCAGGCCTCTTTCGCCCACTTTCAGTATATCGGCGGCATAGGCCGGCATCAGAGTTGAATAGGAGAAGCCGAAGAGAGTGGAGACGCCCACGATCAGGACTATTATCTGGGCCACGCGGTTTTTGAAGATATACCGCAGTCCATCGGCGAGCTGGCGGAAGAGGGGTTCGGAGGAAGAGGCATAGGCCACATCTTTTATATTCATGGCCAGAAGGGCGAATATTACTGCCAGGAAGCTCAGGCCGTTTATTCCGAAACACCAGGCTGGGCCCAGGCTTGCCAGCACGATTCCCCCTATGGCCGGGCCCACAACCCTTGCCAGGTTGAACATCGTGGAATTGAGGGCTATGGCGTTCATGAGGTCCCTGCGGTCTTCCACCAGTTCCACGGCGAGGGACTGACGGGCCGGTGCATCAAAGGAGTTGGCAATTCCCGAGAGGAAAGCCATGAGGGCTATGTGCCAGAACTTCAGGGAACCGGTGGCCGCAAGGCCTGTGAGGACGAAGGCGAAAAGCATGAGGGCTGTCTGAGTTGCCAGGAGTAGGTAGCGCTTGGGGACTCTATCGGCCACAACACCTGCGGGGAGCATGAGGAAAAGGGTGGGGATAGTGCCCATGAAGGAAACCAGCCCCAGGGCGAAGCGGGAGCCTGTAAGTTGATAAACCACCCAGCCCTGGGCCACCGATTGCATCCATGTCCCCATCAGGGAGAAGCCCTGGCCTGCAAACCACAGCCGGTAATTGTGATAGCGGAAAGCGGCAAAAGTTGGGGGAAGGCGCAACGCCTCAGCCCTGCAGGAGGGGCTCATGGTTCAGCTCCCTTTATCAGGATCGTGGCACTCCTCAGAAAGCGTATGTTCAGCAGCCCGAGGCGCACGTTCAACTCTTCTTTATCGCAGACGGTGGAAGTGTTGGCCCCGTCCACCTGGGGTTTGAGGGCCTGGAGGAGCTTTTCCCTCAGCGAGCTGTTGGACATGGTCAGGATATCATCAATCTGGCGGATGAGGAGACGGGCTTTCCGGATGCGGGAAGCCACGTCTTCCGCTCTCCGGGGTGAGATGAGGCCGTAAGCCTTCTTGAGTTCATTCAGCCTCAGGCCGGCCTCGTAGGTGCTTTCCACTATCTCATCCCTGCTCATCCATTGAGTCTCGTAGCTCAGGATGTATTTCCAGCTTGGCTGTTCCAGAGCCTGACGGTGCTCCTCAAGGGTCCGGCAGAAAAGCCTGTAACCGAACTGCTCCGGGGCCTCAAAAGCTTCGCTCCCCGGGTCCAGGAACGGAGCCATTGGGGAGATGAAGGGGAAGAGGCGGGGGGTCTTTCCCCGGTTGAATTCCCGGATGAGCTTTCCGGCGTATTCCACCGTCTCCATCACCGAAGAGAAGTCCTGTTTCGGCAGGCCGATCATGAAGAAGACATCAAGTCTCCTGCAGCCTGCTTCCAGAGCGTATTCCATGGTGGCTTCAGCCTGTGCGGTGGTGTAAGGGCGGCCGAAGGCCCTGCGCACTTCGTCGCTGTGGCTTTCCAGGGAGATTTCAAGCACGAAGTTGGGCAGGGCGCGGGATAATTTCCTGAAAAATTCCCTGTCGGCGGCATCAAAAAGTTCAACGATGACGGGCCCCTCGTAGCCCTGGATGGCGTGGAAGAACCTTTCAGCGTAATCCATCCCCGCCTGCCGCAGGTCCCCCAGGATGAAGACGGGGCCCTTTGAAAAGCGGGCGATGTTGCGTATGTCCCTGGCCAGAAGCTCCGGATCCCTGTAAGCGGGCCTGGAGCGCCCGTGCATCTTCCTGAAAGCGTAGGCTGAACCTCCACAGGTCCGGCAGGAATGGGTGCAGCCCCGGCAGGTGAGCACGGCCGTGATCGGGTAACCGAGCCAGCCCTTGAAGGGCACAAAGCTGATGAGATCCCGGTAGCGTGCCACTGCCCTGACCACGTAACTGTAATCCAGGAGGACGTAGTTGAGGTCGGGCGGACTCCAGCCGAGGGGGTTCACGTGGATTTCGCCTCTGTCATCCTTCCAGGTGAGATTGGGGATAGCTTCAAGGGGGAGGGCATCCTTATCCCCTCTTATGTGCTTCATGAGCAGCCGGACCGGCTCCTCGGTTGAATCCCCTCGCACCACGAAGTCCACCTCGGGCCGCTCAATCAGTTCGCGGTGGTAGTAAGTTGAGGAGAATCCGCCGAAGATGACGGGGAGGTCGGGATGGTATTTCTTGATCAGCCGGGCGACCTCTATGGCTCCGTGGCAGTGGGGCATCCAGTGCAGGTCAATCCCGAAGGCCAGGGGGCGGAGGGAAGCTATGAGTTTTTCGGGGTTGAAGCGGCCCGAATTGAGCATCCTCACGGCCAGGTTTATTATCCTGACCCTGAAGCCGTGGCGCTCCAGGTATTCGGCTATTGTGGTGAAGCCTATGGGATACATCTCAAAGATGGGGGTTGATGGGATGAGGTCGCTTATCGGTCCATAGAGGATTGTTCTTTTGCGGAAATCGTAGACGCTTGGGGCGTGGAGGAGGATGAGGTCAGCGCCGGGCAACTTCCACCTCCGGTCTAAATTGGTCTGGCCCCCGGGACGGGGATGGAATAAAGGATTTCCTCTATAACCTGGGCGGGGTTCACTTCCCTGACCCTGGCGGGAGGGGTGAGGATGAGGCGGTGAGCCAGAACGGGCACCGTTAGCGCCCTGACGTCATCGGGGATCACGTAGTCGCGGCCGGAGATGGCTGCGAGGGCCTGGCTTGCCTTGTAGAGGGCGAGGCTGCCCCTGGGGCTCGCTCCAAGGTAAACATCAGGGTGCTTGCGGGTCGCTCCTACCAGATCAACTATGTAACGCTTGATCTCACCGCTCACGTATACGCCTTTCACTTCCTCCTGAGCTTCCCTCAGTTCCTCCAGGGTCACCACCTGCTCAATCTTCTCAATGGGGTGGAGGAACTGCTGGGCTTCAAGGACCCTCATCTCCTCGCTTGATGAGGGGTAACCCAGGCTTATCCGCATCATAAACCTGTCAAGCTGGGCCTCCGGGAGCGGGAAAGTGCCCTCATACTCAATCGGGTTCTGAGTGGCCAGGACCATGAAGGGTTTCGGGAGGGGATAAGTTACCCCGTCCACTGTTACCTGGCGTTCTTCCATGGCTTCAAGGAGGGCAGCCTGGGTTTTGGGGGTGGCCCGGTTTATCTCATCGGCCAGGACGATGTTGGCCATTATGGGGCCGGGGCGGAACTCAAATTCCCCCGTCTTCTGGTTGTAGATGGTGACGCCCGTTATATCGCCTGGGAGCATATCGGGGGTGAACTGGATGCGGCGGAACTGGCATCCTATGGATTTAGCGATGGCTTTTGCGAGCATTGTTTTCCCCACTCCGGGCACATCCTCTATTAGGACATGGCCCTGGCAGAGGAGGGCCAGTATGACGAGGCGGATCTCCCAGCTCTTGCCGAAAATGACCTTCTCCACGTTTTCAAGCAGTTTTTGTGCGAACGCCTCCACCCTTTTCCCTTCCATCTCCTCGTTTCCCCCGGGGGACCGGGCACAAATTGTATCACTACGGGGAAGAAAAGGCAAGGTTTCGGCTCTACGGGGATGTGGAGCGGGGCTGCAGGCTGATGACCACTTCCAGGGTTTCAGGTATTATGCTTTCCACCCTGATATTTTCCGGGACCGAAGCCACGGGCCTGAGTTTGTATGTTCCGGGCCCAAGCCCCAGCAGGTTGACAGTTATGGTGACATCTTCCGGCTTGAGTTCGGCAAGGACGGGCAGGGGGCCCGCCAGGATGACCCTGACGGTTTCGGGGGCTACCGATGCCCTGTAGCCGGGCTGAAGTCCCTGGATGGTCACGGCCTTCTCCAGAGTTATCCCCCCTTCAATGGGCTTTATTTCCACCTGGGCCAGGACGGTTGGCTCGCCCAGGACCGAAACGCCCTGGGGGAGGTTGAGTTTAACCTGCCTGGATATGCTTTCCCTGGCCCCTTTTATATCAACCGGCTCCGTCTCCACGTAGCCCGGTAGCTTATCAATGATGGTCGGGCTTCCTATAATGGTGACCACTGAAGGGGTCACAGACACATTGCTTATCCTGTAACCGGCGGCAGGCTGTCCTTCAAGCTTTATGAGAACCGACACATCTTTGAATCCGGCCCTCTGCACTATGTTGACCGTCACCAGAACGACTGCTGGCTCTGTCTTAACCTCCGGGATTTCATCCCCGTTCACATCCAGCACTTTGAGGCTGAGCTTTCGGGAAAAGCTCTCCTTGCTTCCGCCTATGGCCACTTCAGCCACCACATCAACTGCTTTCTCCACAAGGGATTTCGGCCCGTAGATCTTCACAGTGGCCGGCTCCGCTGAGGGTGTGCTTGAGATGTAATAGCCCAGGGGAGGTGAATCCGTAACCTTCACTTTCACCGCCATCTCCCTTTCGGCTTTCTCTTCTACCTTGACCGCCACTTTCTCAGGCCTTGTCTCAAGGATCCTCACTCCCCTCACCGAACACCTCGCCATAACATCAAGCTCGTAGTAGCCCGGACCTCTATCCTTCAGGTCCACCCAGGCCCTGAAGTCACCGGGGGTTAAGGTGTCCCACTTTGTGGAGGGGGCCATCACCGTGAGTTCCACTTCTCTGGGGAGGTTGCCCGCGATCACGAGGTTGGGGGAAAGGTTCACCACTTCAAGGGGGATTCTGTGGGGGAAGACGCCCCGAACCACGGGGTTCTCCTCCCGCTCAGCCACTATCCAGATGAAGAGGGCAAGGGATAGGGCCAGTAAGAAGCTTGCGAGCTCGCTCAGGAATTTCCTCATTTTCTTCCCTCAAGCGGGGTCAGGCTTTTATCGCCGGCAGCAACGGCCTGCGGTAGACCATCTGCAGCACTCTCAGAAGGCGTTTTTCATCCAGGTGCCTTATCATCCGGCCGTTATAAGCTACGGAGATGGTGCCTGTTTCTTCGGATATAACCACTGCGAGGGCATCGCTCTGTTCCGTAATTCCAATGGCTGCCCTGTGGCGCGTCCCAAGGGAGCGGTAAAGGGAAGGATTGGATGAAAGGGGCAGTATGCACCCGGCTGCCAGGACCTTGTTCCCCCGCACTATAACAGCGCCATCGTGGAGGGCAGTGCCGGGGTAGAATATGGTCAGGAGCAGTTCCCTGGATACCTCCGCATCAAGGATCACCCCCGTTTCGGCGTAGGGTTGCAGGCCGGTCGTCCCTTCCAGGACGATGAGTGCTCCGTAGCGGTGTTCGGCGAGGGAGCCCGCAGCCTTCACGATTTCGTTCAGGACTTTGCCCCCCATTGCTTCGTAGGGGACTCTGTTGAAGAAGGCCCCGGCCCTTCCCAGGCGCTCCAGAGCCCTCCGAATTTCAGGCTGGAAAATGACGGGCAGGGCTACGAGGAGAGCAGGAATTGAGCTGCGGATCAGCCACCGGAAGGCCGTGAAGGGCAGGAGAGCAGAAGCTATAATTGCCCCGACCGCTATCACCAGTATCCCCCGCAGAAGCTGGACGGCCTGGGTGCCACGGATGAGGCGCAGAATAGCGTAGAAGAGCGCAGCAACCAGCAGGATGTCCAGCACGTTGGCCCACGTTAAACTCCTCAGAACCTCAACCCATTCCTCCATTAAACGTTACCCTCCCAGACGCTCCAGCAATTCCCTGTAAGCTTCAACCTCGCGAGGTTCCAGATTTATTATCTCCCTTATGGTCCTTTTGGCTTCCTCAATCAATCCGGCATCCAGCTGGATTTCCCCCAGCGCATCAAGCTGCTCCACCGCCATTTCCTTGAGGCCCATCTCCCGGTAAAAGTCGGCGAGGGCTCTGCGCAGGCTGGGATCGCGGGGGCTTTCTTCCACAAGGGACCTCAGGAAGGTTTCCACCCCCTGCGATCCTTCCCTCTCACGCACCAGATTGATGGCTTCCCTTATCTCGCGTGCCTCCTCTTCCCTCATCCCATGTCGGCTGTAGAGGTTTATGAGGCGGCGGCGAACATTCAGGTCCTCCGGCTTCAGCTCCTTCAGGCTCTGGCCCACCTTTATGGCTTCCTTCCATTCCATGGTGCTTGTGTAGAGCTCAAAGAGCCTGGAGAGGATCGCAACCCTGTATTGATTCCCATCGGCCAGTCGGGAGGAAAGGGAGAGGGCGTGGCGGTAGCTCTCAATAGCCCCTTTGAAGTCGGCCGTCTCATATAGGATTTCGGCCAGCTGGAGATACTGGTTGATGGCTTCTTCGTAGCGGCCATGCCTTACCATGGCATTTATCAGCCTGGCCCGGAGGTTGATGTCAATGGGGTTGAGCTTCACGAGGCGCTGCAGTATATCCATGACTCTCTGGGGGATGCCTCGCAGCTCGTAGAGCTGGGCTATGAGCAGGTATTTATGGACGGCTTCTTCAACCCTGTTCTGGCGTATGAGGATTTCGGCCAGCTGGATGTGGAGGGGGAGGTAGAATGGGGAGAAGGCTATCCCGCGCATGCACTCTTCCGATGCAGCTCTCAGGAGCCCTCGCCGGATCAGTTCCTGACTCAACCTTAGGGTCCGGAGGGTGTATTCCGGCGAGGGGGTTTCCAGAATTTCCACCAGGCTCGGGAAGAAGCCCTCTTCCTCCATAGCCTTTATGTAATCCCTGAGCTCCCGCACCTTGTCTTCCCACCCGCGGGAACTGAAGAAGGAGATGAGGGTGCTGATGTATTCCAGAGCCCTTTCCCTATCCCCCTGCGCTATGAAGCTTTCGGCCAGAGCTTTGTAGATTCTGGCGACCTCATCCGCGCTGGCGTGGTCAAGGGTGGAAAGGTCAATGATCTTGAGGGCCTCAAAGTAGTGCCTGAGGGCCTCGTTAAGCTTGCCTTTGAGTCTGAAGCACTCTCCGAGGGCGAAGTGGGTTCCCAGGGATAGAGGCTCATGCTGAAGGGCTTTCTGCAGGTGATCTATGGCCTCGTCTAAGAGCAATTTCTCCTTGTATAGGAGACCCAGGTTGAAGTGGATTTCGGGGGTATTGAGGCCGGCGTCCAGAGCCTGCTTGTAATAGTAAAGGGCCTGGTCCACTTCCCCCTTGCTCTGGGCATCCAGGGCTTTCGCCAGGTATCCGCCAGCCTCCGAGAGGGAGGTCTCAAAGAGCATATCGGCGAGCTTCTTCACCGAGCCGGCCCTGGCCGTTTCCAGAGGGGAGCCTTCTTCGACCGGAGTGGGGGCAACGGTTACCGGGATCTCCAAGGTGGCCTTGAAGGTCAGAGCCTGGGGGTTGCCCGGGTCGATCTCAAGGGCCTTCCTGCAGAACGCTGTAGCCTGAGAGAGGTCTCCCTGCCGTTTGAAGTAGGAAGCGAGGCCGAGGTAGGTTTTGACGGCCAGGTCTTTCTTGCCGAGCTCTAAGTATAGTTCGGCCAGGCTGACGGCGGGTTCGGGGAGCTGGGGGGCAGCCCTGGCCCCTTTCAGGAGTGAATCCACTGCCCTGCGGTATTCCCTGCGCCTGCGGTAGAGGTTTCCGGCCGTGTTGAAGGCCTGCGCTGCTTCCGTTTTCCGGCCGGCCCTGAGGAGAGCTTCGCCCAGTTTCTCCCATAAGGCGGGGGAATCGGGCTCAAGGCGGGTTGCTTTGCGGTAGGCTTCTGCTGCCTCTTCCCAGAGGCCCAGCTCCGAGCACGCAGCACCGATCCCGATAAAAGGCTCAGGGGCTTCGGGGTTCATGGAGGCAACTTGCCTGTAAAGGGCGAGCGCCTCCTTCCACCGCCCTTCCCAGGCGAGGGCGTGAGCCCTCTTCAGCGTTTCTTCGTAACGCTGGTGGTTCAGATCCATCCTTGCCAACTTTCGCTGCCCCCTGCCTTCTACATCCCCGCCAGCAGGTAAGCGAGGATCCCTTTCTGAGCGTGAAGGCGGTTTTCAGCCTGGTCAAAGATTACGGAATGGGGCCCATCGGCCACATCATCGGTTATTTCCTGGCCCCGGTGGGCCGGCAGGCAGTGCATCACCATGACATCGGGCCTGGCTTTGGCCACGAGGGCGGAGTTGACCTGGTATGGGGGGAAGACTTTCGCCCTGATTTCGGCCTCGGCCTCCTGCCCCATGCTGGTCCAGACATCGGTGTAGATCACATCAGCGTCCCGGACTGCTTCAATGGGATCGTTGGTTATGGTTATCCTGCTCCCGCTTCTGGAGGCAAATTCCATCGCTTTCCGGACCACTTCCGGACGCGGTTCGTAGCCTCTGGGGGAAGCCACGGCCATGTCCATGCCCAGCTTGGAGGTGATGAAGAGCAGGGAATTGCACACGTTGTTCCCATCCCCGACGAAGGCGAGCTTGAGGCCCTTTACGGTTCCCCTCTTTTCCATTATGGTGAAGATATCCCCCATAGCCTGACAGGGGTGGCTGTAATCCGAGAGGCCGTTTATGACCGGGACGCTGGAGTAGCGGGCCAGTTCTTCCAGATCCCTGTGGGAGAACACTCTGGCCATTATGGCGTCCACGTAGCGGGAGAGGACCCTGGCCACATCGGCGACGCTCTCCCTCTTTCCCAGCTGTATCTCATCGGGCGAAAGGTATATGGCGTGGCCTCCCAGGTGGCGCATCGCCATCTCAAAGGAAACCCTGGTCCGGAGAGAGGGCTTCTGGAATATCATGCCCAGGGTCTTGCCCGCCAGTATCGGCCTGTTTCCCCCTTTCTTCCATTCCTCTTTGAGTTTGGCGGCAAGGTCAAGGATGTGCAGGATTTCCTCCGGCGAAAGGTCCGCAATGGAGAGAAAGTGCTTCATCGTCCACCTCCTCAGATGGGTTTAGTGATCACGGTCTCCCTGAGCTTTTTGATGAAAAGAGTCTGCCCTTCCTTCAGGATTTTCTGAGCTTCTTCGCGCCACGGCCTGTAGAGGGCCTGGGGCTCGGCAGGGCTGTATCCACAGCTCCTGAAAGTCTCCGCCATGGGGCTTTCCGGATCCAGGGCCACCATTGCCACCTCGCACATAAGAGCTGAGGCTTCACTCTCCAGAGCGCTCAGCATCGGGGTCAGGATGGAACCATCCCGGTCCTTAACGACTATCTCGTCTATTGAAGCCACCAGGTTTTCGGCGTTCCAGCCCAGTGCCCCGACAGCCTCCTGGTCCTTAAGGGCGATTATGTAGCCTCTGTTGAGGAGTTTCTCAAGGGCCTGATCTTCCGGAAGGGAGAAGAGGCGGGCAAAGGCCGGGAGGTCCTTGCGGAGGGCTTTCCGCACTTCAAGGAGGGCTGGCGGAGCTTTCTCCTCCCCGGGCTTCAGGGTTGCGATTATCTTCTCCCACTCGGCCCTGACCTGCTCCCAGGTCCGGTAAAGGGGGCCGTCATTGCGTATTACGACATCGGCCAGGGCTATTTTGGCTTCCTGAGGTGGCTGGGACTTTATGCGCAGGAGGGCTTCCTGGGGGCTCATGCCCCTCATCTCCACGAGGCGCCGGACCTGTTCCTCCTCGGGGCAGGTGACGACCCAGAGGGCATCGTAGCGTTCGTGCATCCCCGATTCTATGAGTTTTATGGCTTCAACCACCACCACCTGCTCCCTTGAGTTTTCCACGAGCCACTCAACCAGCTTTATCACCCTGGGATGGACGAGGGCTTCCAGCTTCCGGAGGCCCTCCGGGTTCCCGAAGACTTTTGCTGCCAGCCTCCTGCGTATTATCCTCCCCTCATCGTCAAGGATATCCTCGCCGAATTCCCGGACCACAGCCTGCTGCAGGGCTTTGTCGTGGTCCAGGAGCCAGTGGACGAGGCGGTCGGCGTCAATGACCTTAGCTCCCAGGCGCTCCAGCATTCTGGCCACAACGCTCTTGCCCGTGGCTATGTTCCCGGTAAGGCCGATGACATATTTTTTGCCTGGCATGATTCTCTCCATATCGGCGCGGGCCGGTTTCGGACGGAGACGGACTAAGGCTCCTTTCTGGAGATGTTCTGGCGCAGGTAAGCCATGATGAATTCATCCAGTTCGCCTTCCAGCACGCGGAACGGGTCGGTTACCTCCACGCCGGTGCGGAGGTCTTTGACCAGTTTGTAGGGGTGGAGGACATAAGAGCGAATCTGGTTCCCCCACTCGGCTTCCACGTGCTCTCCCTTGATCCGGGCCAGCTCCCTCTCCTTTTCCTCCTTCTTCTTCTCGTAAAGTTTGGCCTTCAGGATGCGCAGAGCTGCCATTTTGTTGTGATACTGGGAGCGCTCGCTCTGGCACGTGACCACGATGCCCGTGGGCAGGTGGGTTATTCGGACGGCCGTGGCGTTCTTCTGCATGTGCTGTCCGCCGGGACCGGAGGAGCGGAAGGTCTCTATCTTGAGGTCGTCAGGATTTATCTCCACCTCCACTTCCTCTTCAACGTCGGGCAATACCTCCACTAAGGCGAAGGAGGTGTGGCGGCGGTGGGCCGCATCAAAGGGCGAGAGCCTGACCAGCCTGTGGA
>DAOUCW010000255.1:0-4591 GCA_034431695.1 Anaerolineae bacterium
TACGTAACCGTAAGCGAGTTGAAGGCGAAAGGGCCTTCCGACAGGGTCGTGCGGGTGGCGGGGAAGGTCGTGGAAGGTTCCATCCGATGGGATTCCCGGACTATGACGCTCACCTTTGAGATAGCCGATGAAGGCGACAGGCTCCCCGTGGTCTATCATGGACCGCGCCCCGATATGCTCCGGGATGGGGCCGAGGTTGTGGTGGAAGGACGTTACACCGAAGAGGGCATTTTCACGGTTAACCCCAGAGGTCTGTTCCTCAAGTGCCCTTCCAGATACCAGGAGGAAGGGGATTGAAGATCATCGGTCATGCCTCGGTCCTGCTGGCCCTGGCAGTGAGCCTGTATGCCGCGTTTGGCTTCCTGGTGGCCGGAGTCAGGGGCTCCAGAAAGCTGGCAGAAGGTGCCAGAAAAGCGGTCCAGGCAGTGGCTCTCCCCGTGACCGGGGCCTCCCTTTCCCTCATTTGCCTCCTTTTGCAGCGCGATTTCTCGGTGGAATATGTTTTCCGCCACACCAGCACAACTCTCTCACCCCTTTACGCCTTCTCGGCCTTCTGGGCCGGCCAGGAGGGTTCGCTCCTCCTCTGGCTGTGGTTGCTATCCATCATGGCTTTCATGGTCTCCCTTGAGCCAGGAGAGGAGGGGGTCCGGGATCACGCACTGGCTGTGCTGGCGGGGGTGGAAGCCTTCCTGGCCCTCGCAGTGGCCTTCCTGAGCAACCCTTTTGCTCCCTCTCCTCACCCCTCTTCCGAAGGCATGGGCCTCAACCCCCTGCTGGAGAATTTCAGCATGGTAGTTCATCCTCCCACCATCTTCGCCGGATACGCGGCCGCGACGATTCCTTTCGCTTATGCCCTTGCCTGCCTCCTGGCCGGTAAGCCCTTTGAGGAATCCATCGGGAAAGCGAGGGGCTGGGCCACCGTGGCATGGGCCTTCCTCGGGGCCGGGATAATCATCGGGGGGTGGTGGGCTTACACCGAACTGGGCTGGGGCGGTTACTGGGCATGGGACCCGGTGGAAAATTCCTCCCTCATCCCCTGGCTTACCCTCACCGCTTTCCTCCATTCGGCCGTGGTGGCGGAGAGGAGGCATTACCTCAGGGGGTGGAGCTTCCTGTTCTTAACGTTATCCTTTCTGTCCTGCCTCTTCGCTGCCTTCCTCACCCGCTCGGGGATCATCCGGTCGGTCCACGCCTTTGCCGAATCGTCCCTGGGCTTATACTTTGTGGCTCTCATCGCTCTGTGGGCAGCGATAGCCGGGGCTGTGGCTTTCAGGCGGCGGGAGAGCCTTTCCGGCGGGGAGGCGGAGAGCTCTCTGCTTTCAAAGGACACGGCTTTCCACCTCCTGAACTGGTTCTTCTTCTGGGAGGCGGTTGTCCTCCTCCTCGGGATCGTTTTCCCCGTTCTGAGCCTCCTCTTCCTGGGGCGCGAGGCCAGTGTGGGGGCTCCCTTCTACCAGCAGGCTTTCATGCCCCTGGCGGCCCTCACCGTGTTCCTGATGGGGGCATGTGCCGGCTTGGGCTGGCGGACCACAGCCCCTGGCCCGTGGTTGCGCTATCTCATCCCTCCCGCTGCAGGTTTTCTCCTCGGTCTCCTGATATCCCTGACGTTGGGGGAGCGGAGGGCTTTTCCCATCCTAAGCTGGGGTGTGGTGGGCTTTGCAGGAATCGGAGCGATCCGGGAGCTCGCAAAGGGGTTCCGCGAGTCCATCGGGAGGCGCAGGTTCATACCACGCCCCTATGGCGGTTACCTGGCCCACATGGGCGTGATCCTCCTGGCCCTCGGGATTGCAGGCTCTTCCTTCTACAAGGCTGAGGCCCTGGTCTCCCTCAGGCCCGGCGAGACGGTGGAGGTCGGAAGGTATAGCCTCAGATACGTGGGCTTTCAGCACTGGAGCCTTCCCGCAAAGGAGCGCTTTCGGGCCGAGCTTGAGCTATACAGGGGCGGACGCCTGGTGGGAAAAATTTGCACCGAGAGGAATTTCCACTACAATGTTAAGCAATGGGTGAGTGAAATAGGCCTCAGGAGCACTCCGGCCGAAGATCTATACGTGAGCATGGTTGCTCTTGAGCAGGATGGCACGGCGAGCTTCAGGGTGGAAGTTAACCCGCTGGTCTTCTGGATCTGGGCTGGAGGGGGGCTGCTCGTCCTGGGAGGGGTGCTCTCCCTCTGCCCCGGAAGGGGGTGAGCGAGGAGCGGTAGCAGTGACGACCGCCCTGCTCTTTTTCAGCCCGCTGGGAGTCAGCCAATCCTGAAAAGGAGGGGAAAATGCGGCTGCAGAAGCTCAGAGAATTCATTTCCTCCAGAGGCCTTGATGGTTTCCTCGTGACCAATCCTGAGAATCGCCGTTACCTCTCGGGTTTCACCGGCTCCGCCGGTGTTCTCCTCATAACCCCGGACTCCGCCTACATCGCCACCGACTTCCGCTACTACGAACAGGTTGCGCGGGAGTGCCCTGGTTTCACCCTGGTCAAAGTGGAAAGACAGCTAACCGATGTCCTTCCCGGAATGCTGAAGGAAGCTGGAGTTAAAGTGCTGGGCTTTGAGAGTTTCCACCTCACCGTTGACGAATTCAGGAGGTGGCGCCGGCTCACGCGCGGGATCAGATGGGTTCCGTGCGAGGATGAGGTGGGAAGGATCCGGAGCGTGAAATCCCCCGAGGAGATTCAATCTATCCGCAGAGCTGTTGCCCTGGCTGATGAAGCTTTCCACCATGCCTGCTCCATCCTCCGTCCGGGGATGACCGAGAAGGAGGTGGCCTGGGAAATTGAAACCTACATGCGCACCCACGGGGCAGATAAAGTGGCTTTTGACCTGATCGTGGCCTCGGGGCCCAACAGCGCTCTCCCTCACGCCAGAGCTTCCGATAAGCCCATAAAGGAGGGAGAACCCATCGTGATTGACATTGGCTGCGTTGTGGACGGCTACTGCTCGGACCTGACCCGAACCGTGGTCCTCGGGAAGGCTGACGAGCGCTTCCGTGAGATTTACTCCATCGTGCTCAGGGCCCAGCAGAGGGCTGAGAAAGCTCTGAGGGCGGGGATGAAGGCCCGCCGGGCTGATGCGGTGGCCCGCAGGGTGATAGAGAAGGCCGGTTACGGGCCTCAGTTCGGCCACGGCCTCGGCCATGGGGTGGGATTGGCCGTCCACGAAAAGCCGACGGTAAACAGGCTCTCCAGAGACGTCCTTCAGGCAGGGAATGTCATAACTGTTGAGCCCGGGATATACATCTCCGGCTGGGGTGGAGTCCGCCTTGAAGACGTGGTGGTGATCGGGGAGGATGGGGCAGAAATCCTCACTCGCTCTCCCAAAGGACTCAAATTTGCGGTGCTGTGATGGAAGAGAGAATCAAAAATCTGGAAAGGCTGTTAGAAATAAGCCTTGAGCTCAGTTCAACCCTGGACCTGCGCGACCTGCTGGCCAAGATCGTCAACCTTGCCACTGAACTGACGGATACCGAAGCAAGTTCCATCCTGCTGCTGGACCGCAGGACAAAGACCCTTTACTTTGAAGCTGCCACGGGCGTCAGGATGTCCTCCTTACTGGGGATACCGGTGCCCCTCGAGGGAAGCATCGCCGGCAGGATCGTCCAGGAGGGCAAGCCCGTGATCGTGGAAGATGTCAGAGCTGAGCCGCATTTCTACGGCCTCGTGGATGCCCTGACCCATTTCCAGACCCGCTCCATCCTCGGGGTTCCCCTTAAGGTCAAGGATAAAGTGATCGGAGCTCTGGAGGTCCTGAACAAGCGGGGGAACAGGCCCTTCAGCGAAGAGGATGTGAAGCTCCTGGAAATACTCGCAGCTCAGGCCGCCGTGGCCATAGAGAATGCCAGGCTCTTCCAGCAGAGCGACTTCATCTCCGACCTGGTCCACGAGCTGCGCACCCCTCTCACTTCCATAATCGGCTACAGCAAGCTCATGCTTGACCACGAGTTCGATCCCGATACCAGGAGGCGCTTCCTTGAGACTATCCACCGGGAAGCAACGCGGCTCTCGGGCCTGATAAACGATTTCCTGGACCTGACGAGACTGGAATCGGGCAGGGCCAGGCTGAACAAGAAGCCCATCCAGCTCCGACCGCTCCTTGAGGAATGCATCGCCATCATGCGCCCCCAGGCCGATTCCCGCCGGATCAGGATCAGGCTCAGTATACCCCCTCTTCTGCCCCAGGTGCCCGCCGATGAGGACCGGCTCCGGAGGGTCGTCCTCAACCTGCTGAGCAATGCCATCAAGTTCAACCGGGACGAGGGCCTGGTGGAAGTTAAGGTGGAGCTGGCGGGTAGAGAAGTCATGGTCTCGGTCTCCGATACGGGCATCGGTATCCTGCCCGAGGAACTCCCCCACATCTTTGAAAAGTTTTACCGCGGGCGGGGCGAAGGGGAAGTCCCCGGTTCGGGCCTCGGCCTCAGCATAGCCAGGCAGATAGTGGAGGCCCACGGGGGGAGGATATGGGTTGAAAGCACCCCGGACCAGGGCAGCACTTTCACCTTCACACTCCCTCTGGAGGAAGGCCCCCAATGAAGAAGCTCGCCTTTCCGGTTGCTCTGCTCCTGATACTGACCGGTTGCCTGCCAACCCCCTTGCCTCCCGAGCC
>DAOUCW010000256.1:0-2720 GCA_034431695.1 Anaerolineae bacterium
AAAGGTGGGCAAATTTGCTATTTTTAGTGAGACAGGCTATTCTATATGCAGCGAGCAGTTTGCCCACAGGTAAGGGGCAAAACCACCCCGCCCGGCACTGGGGGAAACCCCCAGGTTTTCTGGTCATCCTCAGGCCCGAAAAAGGCAAGAAAAGGGCCAGATCCTGCACTCCGGGAAGATGCAGGAATATTGACAATGGGAAGAACCCCCTCTGGGGGGGGTGAGATGCATTCCTGGCAAGGAGGTTAGCCATGCAAGCTGCACTGCTCTCCGTGCTGGAAAAATGGGTTAGTTTTCTACTGGCAAGGCTCCCAGGAGCCATCGCTTTCTTCGTCGGCGGCTGGATAGCAATGAAAATCATCATTGCTATCGTCAACAAGGCAATGGAAGTCGCTAAAACTGAACCAACCATTGCCTCCCTTTTCAGGGCTGTGATAAGCGTGGCCGGATGGATACTGATCCTGGCCGGAACCCTCAAGGCCCTCGGCCTCAACGAACTGGCCCTGGCTGTCTCCGGCTCCATAGCCGCCATCTCCCTGGGCCTGGCTACGGGGGTATCCGGCACAACCTCTGACATATTGGCCGGGATCTTCCTGGCAACCGACCCGGACTTCAAGGTCGGCTACAAGGTGACGGCCGGAGGCGTTAAGGGAGTTATAAAGTCCCTTGACCTGCGCAAGACCAGGATAATCGGGGAAGACGGGAAACTCTACGTCATCCCGAACCGGGCTGTAGAATCTGCCACCTGGGTGGTTGAGGAAAGGACGAAATGAAAGCAGCTTTTGAAGTGCCCGTAAGGGGCAATGAGAAGCTGAAAAGGGTGCTGGAGAGAATAAATCAGGACCAGGAGCTGTGGCAGTGGTGGAGGAGCGCCAACATCAACGCCATAGACCGCCAGGGGATGAGCGACCACGGCGATGTCCACATCCGCATAGTGGCCAACGCTGCCCTTAAGATCCTCAGGCTCCTGGTGGAAGCGGGGGTAAGGCCCAGCGTGGAGGTGAACCACGGCCTCACTGTGGAAGATGCGGAGGTGGTCACCGTCCTGGGAGCCTGCCTCCACGACGTGGGAATGGCCATCCACCGGGAGGATCACGAACTCTTCAGCGTGGCTTTAGGTTACCCGAAAGCCCGCCAGCTCCTGGAAGGAATATACCCTGAGCCAACCCTCACAGCGATGGCCGGTGAGATCCTCCACGCGGTGATCGCCCACCGCTGGGATATGCCCTGCCTCACGATTGAAGCAGGCATAGTCAAGGTGGCCGATGCCCTTGACATGACGGGGGGCCGTTCCAGGATCCCCTTTGAAGCTGGAAAGGTGAACATCCACTCGGTTTCCGCCCTCGCAGTGGATGCAGTGAACATTGAGAAAGGGGAGGAAAGGCCGGTAAAGATTGAGATCATCATGAGCAATTCGGCGGGGATTTTCCAGGTGGATGAACTCCTCAAGCGCAAGCTCCAGAATTCTTCCATCTACCCTTACGTGGAGGTTGTGGCGAGGATAGAAGGGGCAGCCGAGAGGAGGATACTGGGGGTCTACAAACTTTAGGCCCTCTCGGAAGGGTCAAAGAGTTTCCTGTGCTCCTGAAGGGCAAAGCGGTCGGTCATTCCGGCAATGTAATCGCATACAACCCGGTGCAGTTCCTCTTCCGCCAGGCGGGCTCTCACGCTATCGGGGAGCTGCCTTGGTTCCGATGTGTAGGCATGGAAGAGGTCGGCGATAAGGCGCTTGGCCTTGGTCATCATCCTCACCACCCGGTAGTGGCGGTAGAAATTCTCCATGAGGTAAGCTTTAACCTCCCGATACAGCCGGGCCATTTCTTCGGAAAAGCCCGCCAGTGGCTGCCCCCAGTTCCTCACATCTTCCACCGATTGAGGGGAGGCCTTTTCCAGGCGCCTGGTGGTCTCCTCAAGAACATCTGAAACGCTCCAGTTGATGAGCCTGCGGATCAGCCGGTGCCGGGCCAGATCGTCAAAGGCATTCACGTTTATGCCGAGCTCCCTGATGAGCTCCCGGCCTATGGTCAGATCCAGCAGGGAGGAAGGGGAGAGGATCCCTGCTCTCAGGCCATCGTCAAGATCGTGGGAAGTGTAGGCGATTTCATCGGCAATGTTCACGATCTGGGCCTCAAGGGAAGGGGCTTTGTCCGGCTCGTAACCCTCTCCACTCCCCCTGTCGTATTCGGTTTTATGCTTGGCGAGGCCTTCCCTCACCTCCCAGGTCAGGTTCAGGCCGGGGAATTCCGGATAGCGCCTCTCCAGCACGGTGACGATGCGGAGGCTCTGGCGGTTGTGGTCGAAACCTCCGTAATCGGCCATGAGCTCGTGGAGGGCTTCCTCCCCCGAGTGCCCGAAAGGGGTGTGGCCGAGGTCATGAGCCAGGGCTATAGCTTCCACCAGGTCCTCGTTAAGGCCCAGAGCTCTGGCCAGGGTCCTCCCTATCTGCGACACTTCCAGGGTATGGGTTAGCCTGGTCCGGTAGTAATCCCCTTCGTAGTAGACGAAAACCTGAGTCTTGTATTCCAGCCGCCGGAAAGCAGTAGTGTGGATGATGCGGTCCCTGTCCCTCTGGAAGGCCGTGCGGTAGGGATGTTCTTCCTCCGGGTATTCCCTGCCCCGGCTTTCGCGGCTTTTCACCGCGTAGGGGGCCAGGGTCAGGATTTCTATTTCCTCCAGTTGCTCTCTCCGGCGCACCTTCTCAAGCTCCGGGGGTCTCCGTT
>DAOUCW010000257.1:0-3046 GCA_034431695.1 Anaerolineae bacterium
GTCCTCACCGATTCCTTTGGCTTCCACATTGTTGGGTGGATTTCCAGCGATGAGGTGCTCATCCGGCGAGGCATCAAGCCTGGAGGGAGAGGCAGCGCTATTGAGGTATTCAATGTCAGAACCCGGGAAGTGAAGCGTTTGGCTGAAGGAGCTTTCTCCGGCGATCCGGTGTGGAACCCCGTCCGGCGAGCGGTGGTATACCTTCAATATGACGAGGCACGCAAGCAGCGAGATCTGATATGGCAATCCCTGGATACCTTGGAAAAGAAAAAGCTGGCTTCCGATGTGATTTTACCCATCGTGCTAATTGAAAGTGGAAAGGGGGCGGCCGCTTATTCTGTTAAAGAAAAAGCGCTCACAGGGCGTTCTATTGTTCCCGGGGCGCAGGTGAGGAACCTCCCCTTTGCCCAATACGAGATGAGGGTTCCCACCCCTTACGAGTGGATTTATCAGACGAAGGTGTCCCCGGATGGAAAGTGGCAGGTGGTGTTCAATATTGAACATTTCCTTCTCATCAGCACTGAGCTCGAGCAGATAAAGGAGATAGACCTTGGAAAGGAATTTGGGCACAAGCGCTGGGCACTGGAAGCCCAGTGGAGCCCGGATGGAAAGAAATTGGCCATCATTGCCACCGCAGGCTATCTGCCCAATACTGTCCGGTTCCTCTTGCTTCTTAACCCTCAAACGAATGAACTCAGTGAAATTCCTGTGCCCCCCGAGTTTGTCGATGAAGTAAGCTGGGCGCCTGGCAGCCGGATCCTGCTGACAAAAGGGAGCAAGGGAATCATTCCCCCAGGGTTTGGATTGCCTGGAACAATGCTTGTTGACGTAGAAGCCCTGGAGCAGCGAGAAGTTCCCTTATTCCCTGAAGGGCTTCTGGGAGGAGACACAGCCTGGTCTCCGGATGGAACTAAAGTGGTTTTCGTGTGCAGGCCGTTTGAAGAAGGGAAATTGGGCCATGTTGGGATTTGCATTTCCCCTGTGGAGGTAGTTCTTGACCAGAGCAGCTCATCCATTTGCACCTGGCCATGGGGAGATGCTTAACGCCTGTCTCTGCCACAAGGCTGACGGAAGTTGCATCTTGCTGGCTTTACGAAGGGAGAAGAAGGCCTGAGCCCGCCTTCTGATCGGCAATGGCACCGCCCAGCCCGTTGCTCCGGCCGACAAAGCTTTGCTAATGCCTGCGGCTTGGCTGCATCCGGTCGCGGTCATGCTTCGGAGAAATTTTGACAAAAAACTCCCGAAAGGCTACACTTTCGGTAAACGAGCGGAGAGGAGGGGGAGAAGTGCTGTATAAGGCTCCGAGGGGGACCCAGGATATTTTGCCTCAAGAGCAACCTTACTGGATCTACGTCAAAAACACTGCCATCCGCTTGCTCCACCTCTACGGCTACCAACCGATAGATACCCCAATTTTTGAAGACACCAGGCTCTTCGTCAGGAGCGTGGGGGAAACCACCGACATCGTGGAGAAGGAGATGTATACTTTCCTGGACAAGGGAGGCGATTCCCTGACCCTCCGGCCGGAATTCACAGCCGGGGTGGTCAGAGCCTACATAGAGCACGGGATGCACCTCTGGCCCCAGCCCGTCCGCCTCTACTCCATAGGCCCGGCTTTCCGCTACGAGAGGCCCCAGGCCGGACGCTTCCGTCAGTTCCACCAGATAAACGTGGAAGCCCTGGGTGAAAGCGACCCCGCCCTGGATTTTGAGGTAATGACCCTGGCCTGGCAGCTCTACGAGGAACTGGGCTTCAGAGGCCTCTCCTTCCAGCTCAACAGCACCGGCTGCCCCAGGTGCCGCCCGGCCTACGTTGCCGCGCTGAAAGAATACTACAGCGGGAAGACAGCCTTCATCTGCGAGGATTGCCGGAGGCGCCTTGAACGCAACCCCCTCAGGCTCCTGGACTGCAAGAACGAGCAATGCCAGCCCTTCATTGCGGAAGCCCCGAAGATAACGGACTTCCTCTGCGAAGAGTGCGCTTCCCACTTCCGCACCCTCCTCGATTACCTTGACATGGAAGGGCATCCCTACACCCTGAACCACCGCCTGGTCCGTGGGCTGGACTACTACACCAAAACGGTCTTTGAGGTCTGGGCCGAAGGTATAGGGGCTCAGAATGCCGTCTGCGGTGGAGGCCGATACGATGGCCTCGCCCAGGAGCTGGGAGGACCTCCGACCCCGGGGGTCGGATTCGCTGCGGGGATAGAGCGGATCGTGATGATAATGAAGCACCAGGGCATAAAGGTCCCGCCCCTTGAAAGCCCCAGAGTTTTCATAGCCTTCGCCGGTGAGAGCCTGAAGAAAGAGGCCGTGAAGCTGACCTCCAGGCTCAGGCGCTCAGGAATTGCTGCAACCCATGCCCTGGGCGATCGCTCCCTCAAAGCCCAGCTCAGGAGGGCCGACAAAGCCGGGGTCATTTACACCGTCATATTGGGGGAAGAAGAGTTCGCCAGGGGCAAAGCGGTGCTGCGGGACATGAGGGATGGCTCTCAGAAAGAGGTGGAGCTTGAAAACCTGGCCCGGTGGTTTGCCGAAAACAAGAGCTGAACTCTTCTCCTTCCGCCTACTTTGCCCCGGGAGTCTGGGACGCGTTCCAGTCGGAACTGATAGCGGTGGAAAGGCTGAAGCCTTCCCGGCCGAGGAAATAGAGGCCGATGGCCGTAACGTAGGAATACTGAACGGCGTGGGTCAGGAGGGAAACGCTCAGCCCAACCTCCTTGGGAACCCCGAAGGCAGCCAGCGCGAGGATGGCAGCCGCCTGGTATGGTCCTACGCCGCCGGGAACAGCGGGAATCATTATCCCCAGGTTAACCGTTGACATCAAAAACAGAGCACCCCACAGCTGGTCCCACCCCCTCATGGGGATGTGGAGCGCCCTTATCCCCAACCAGTAAGTGACCGTCTCCACACCCCAAACCACCAGGGAAAGAAGGGCTGAACGGAGGAGAACAGGCCAGGAGCGCAGGATCTCCAGTCCTTCGGTGAAAGATGTGAGGAGCCCCGTGGCCCTCTCCCCCCAGCGGCGGGGGAACGGGTTCATGACC